>DFLL01000010.1 GCA_002375205.1 Caryophanales bacterium UBA3620 | reverse complement strand
TTTGTACTTATTAAATCAAATAATGTTACTAGTATTAGATAGACTCCTGTTACTTTGAAGAGTGTATACATAATTGTATTTGGAGAAAATATTAGAGTTATTCCTAATACTATTGATAGAAGACCAGTAATTAGATAAGGAATAAACTTAAATTCAAAGTACTTTGTAAACAATCCTGTTGATACTATAAATAGTAGTAGTGATATAAATGATGGTAATAATTCAATAAATAAAAAGTTACCATATTTATAAATAAATAGTGCCATCCATATACATATTATACTTGTTACTAAGGGAACATAATTGCTT
This sequence comes from Caryophanales bacterium UBA3620, assembly GCA_002375205.1. Taxonomy (GTDB): domain Bacteria; phylum Bacillota_I; class Bacilli_A; order RF39; family UBA660; genus CAG-302. The sequence continues at coordinate 28,527 of DFLL01000010.1, read as the reverse complement.
TTTGTATATTCTTTATCTATAATAAAAGATATTAACTGGATTACTCCTACTAAAGATAAGATAATAACAAATAAATAATTTATACTATTTAGAAATGTTTCAGTTGCAAATATTAAGATAATTCCAATTATTATTTCTATTAAATAATATAATCCTTTCTTTATCTTACTTTTATTATCTTCTTTTGGTGTTATATCTTTCACAATATCTACTTCCTTTCTATTTATAATATATCAAATATATTAATTGTTTTCAAGTATTTAAAAAGAGAAGAATTATACTTTTTTTCTTCCCTTTAAATAACTATTTAGTTTAATGTATGAAATATTTTTACTCATTTCATCTAGGATGTCCTCTACTAAAATATATCCCATCTTTATCCTCCTTTTTATATAGGATATCATACTTTTAATATCTTTGCATTAGTTTCGACATAACTAGACATATTTAGTGTTTTATATTATTAATGGATAAATCTACTAGAAGTATTTCCGCGGATTAACTTGTTAATCCGTTAGCGAAGCGGTTAACAAAAAGAGAAGAAATTAATCTTCTCTATATTAATTCTTAGTAATACGTACCTTTATAGATGTAGTCTTTGGTTTATAGTTTGCCTTTACCTCATCTCCGGTCACTACTACATTAACAGTATGTTCTCCTTCGCCAAGTCCAGATAAGTCTACCGTTGCTTTTATTGTTGTAGCATCAATGGTATCTAATACTTCTTTTGTTCCGTTTACTATTACGGTAGTTTTAGAAGAATTTTCTCCTATCGCACCTGCTTTTAGGTTCGGTCCTAAATTAATAGCGTCTATCTTAATGTCTGGCACTTCAATACTTTCTTCATTTCCTAGAGTAATTTTAACAGTTATAGTATCTTCAGATACTTCTCTTATACCGTCACTCTTTGGCACTACTACAGTATACGTTTTACTTTCTGAAAGGCCAGTAACATCTACTTCAATAGGTATATATGTATCAGAATATGACTTTACTGTTTCCTCATCACCATATATGGTTATTGTATTTACTGATGTTGATATTGAACTTATTGACTTTCCAAAAGCAAGTTTATCTATTCCTTTTGGAATAACTTTTATTTTAGCTTCAGCACTATAAGATTCAATATTAACTGTTGCATTTACTTTTTCTGGGACTATTTCTACATCAACAACATTCCCATATTTATCATATGCTACTAATTTTACATTATCTGGAATATTTACTCCAGAAGTTGGATCACTAATACTACCTACATCTACGAGTGCCTTAACAGTAGCGACATTATCAATGTTATGTATTGATTTGGGATCATCTGTTCCTTTTATGATTACTTCTTCTTTATCTAAGGTTACTGATTGTACGGATAAAGTACTATTCAATTTATCTTTATTAATAACGTCTATAGTAATAGGTTTAGTTGCTGATACCTTTTCATAAACATTAACGGTTATAGAAGATGGATTTAATTTATATGATACTGAATTAATTGAGTTTTGGTAATTTAAATCGACTCTATGTGTACCTTCTTTTAAGTTAGATAAATCTACAGTTACTTTACCAGTAGATAATTGTTTAGCAAGATATAAGTCAACCGTTCTTCCGATTAATGTAACATCTGCTGTATCAGGAAGGCCTTCAACAATATAGGCTTCTTTATTATATGTTGCTTCGACAGTTTGATTTTCTAATACTTCAGCGGCACTATCTATTATGGTACTCGCTTGATTATCAACATAGAAAAAGAATAGTAATGCTAAAAGTAGTGATACAAAAATCATAGTATTTCTCTTACTTATCCACTTTTCAAATTTACCTGCTCCTTTATCAAATTTCTCACTTATAAATAGTCCAAATTTGGTAATTGGTGTTACGATTATTTTATCTATTATTCTGGCAATAATTCGGAAGATTTTTTTTATATTCTTAATAGTTTTCTTAAGCGCTTTCATTATGTTCTTCCTCCTCATCCTCAAATTCATCATCTAATAGAACTTCTCTTTTTGGTTTAAGTTCTTCTATTAAAATCATTCTTGCATCATCTAAAGAAAGATTATAATTTAGATTACCACCAATAGCTATAGATATTTTACCAGTTTCTTCACTAACTACTATAGCAATAGCATCAGATTCTTCACTTATTCCAATAGCGGCTCTATGACGAGTACCTAATTTTTTACTTATTTTACTATTAATACTAATTGGAAATACCGCTCCTGCTGATGTAATTTTATTACCTTGAATTATTACTCCTCCATCATGAAGTGGATTTCTTGGAAAGAATATTGATATCAATAATTCTGAAGAAATATCTCCATAAATGGGTTTACTTCTTTCAATATATTCATTCAAACTTATATCTCTTTCTAATACGATAAGAGCTCCTATTCTTGATTTTCTTAAATAATCAACCGCATTCATTACTTCGTATACTAATTTTTCTCTTTCATCTAGTGTTAATACTTTATGTCTACCTAATAATTGTTTTCTTCCTAAGTGTTCTAACATATTTCTAATCTCTGGTTGAAATATAATAACTAAAGCAAGTGGTCCCCACATAATTACATATTCTAATAGTAAGCCAATCGTGGTTAAATTTAAAATATCACTTAATACTTTAACTACTAATATAATTGCTACTCCTTTGAATAAAAGAACCATTTTTACATTGTTTTTTATATTTTTTAGAATAAAATATATTATTACCCATACTAAAGATATATCTATTATTTTTTGTAATATTACCAATACATTCAATGTCATATTATCACCTTCCTAATTTAATTATTGTTATGAATCCTTCTATACACAAATAGCAAATAAGTGTTATTCCTACAAGGAGAAGAAGCATGCTATTTACAAATCCTTTATTATAATTATTCTCCTTTTTTATTTCTTTTTTCTCAATTGTTACTTTTCCTTCTTTACTATTTATATTTAGAAAATCATTCTTAGTCATAAATGCATAACATCTGTATGCTTTTTTATCTGGATAATCTTTATATAATGTGTTTAATTTGTCAATACTATAATATGATAAGGAGAATCCTAAATTCATATAATATTCTTTTCGTTCTTCAATATTCTTCACTGATACATTTATATATGAAATATCTTCATCCTCGATTATAAGTGCTACTTTCTTAAATAATAATTGTAATTCCGTAGATGTAACTGAAGGTTCCTCAAATAAGTATATAACATTATCAATTATTTGATATGTAAAGTGATCTGTCAAATGAATTCTTTCTTCATTCTTACAATTTCTTTTCATCTACTCATCCCCATATTAATTTTATCATGGTGAACAAAAAAAAGCAAGGAAATAGAAAAATGTTTTTGTGGATCCTTATAATACTGGGAAAACTTTTTTATTCAATTATGAAAGAGTGATACTATAGCATCACTCTGTAGGGGTTACTTCTTTTAAATATCCTATATGAACTATTTGAGCATCATCAGTATTATCTTTACAAGTAATTAAAATAATACTTTTATTATCTTTTTTATAGTATATATCAGCATAACCATCTTTTCTTATTTCATAACTATCACTATAAATATATTTATAAATATTACCATCCTTATAGTAGTTTATAGTTTCTCCTAATTCTAAACTAGAAAGATTTCTAAAGAATGAATTATAATAATTTCCATTATGAGCCGCTAATATGATAATATCTGGTTCTTCTTTAATGAGTTCAATATTATATTTTGATTTATTATAATGATTATTAATATCTAATATTCCTCTCTTAAGATTAATTGATGGTATTTCTAACAATGCTTTATAGCGGTATTTTTCATTATATGTATCGCTAATTTTGTTTGTGAGATATGCTTCCACTGCTTTGGTATTTTTAGTTTTATCGATATTTATTAAAAAGTAATTAATTAATAATATTAAACATGACAATGTAATTATTATTACACATAGAATATTTATTAATTTGTTATGTGTTAGGATTAGAATCATTACACTAAATAATATTGATATTACCATTAGTAGTATTTTGATATTTATATTTAATCCTGTATCAGGAACTGATATTCTTTCATTATAAATATCAATAATTGTTTCCTCTTTGTCAATAGTAAATGAAATATCTTCTTCAAGTAATTTGTATCCAGTAGTTGCTTCTGTTTCTGCTAGATAATATTCTCCATATTTTAAATCATTTATAATTATTTGACCTTTATCATCTGTATATCCCTTGTATACGATTGTATTATCTTTTTTCCTAATTTCGATAAGGGTATTCGGTAAAGGAGCATTTGTATTCTTATCATATTTATTGATTATCAAAATACCTTTTTTTAGATAATTATATATATCAACATTTTTAATAACTTTTTCGGTATATTGGTCTTCATATGTTAGGCTTATATCATATAAAAGATTACTTACATTATTATCGTTTGATGAAGATATTTCTTTTAGATAGTAATCCCCTAATGGGAGATTATCTATCATTGAATAACCATTTTCATCTGTGGTCAATTCTTTTATAAATTCATCTTTGCTATATACTAATTTATTATTTTGATATATATTATTTTTAGAGTATAAACCAAATTTAACATTACTTAAAAGTATTTCTTTATATTTATATGTATCATCTTGATATATAATATCTTCTCCATATTTATATATCTCTATCTTTCCCTTAACTGGAGTATTATAGAATGATACTTCTAATATATTTCCATACTCTTCATCTTTTATAAAGTTGGAAGACTCTCCTATCTTAAATTCTATGCCTTCATCATTATACAGATAGCCGTTCATCTTTTCATCTACTTCAAATAATCTATATGTTCCAGGAGATAGTTCCTCAGGAGTTATAAATATTCCATCTTTAACCTCAAAAGTGTCAATTGTTTTTTCTTCTGGATATGTTATTTTAAAAGATATAAACTTGTTATTTTTTACATCATATATTTTAAATTTAGCATCTGAATTAGTTATAATTTCTTTTGTTTCAAAATCTTTCTTTATTATTTTTATCCTGGACTTAATTTCGGCATTAGTAAATAGTTTATAAATGGGTCTATCATCATATTCATTTATTATTATATGATAGTCCTCTATCTTTTCATATCCTTCTGAACTTGTTATTTGTTTTAGTGTATAGAAACCATATGGTAAATATATGCTCGTGAAACCATCTTTGTCTGTGACTAAACTATCTATTAAAATATTATCTTTATTATACACCTCAAATACAACTCCTTCTTCTGGGGTAAGAAGTCCGGTATCTGATGATGCATATGACTTAAAGATATCTACTCTTCTTTTGATTATTTTTTCATAAACAGTTACTTCTATATCTAGGTTATCTTTTTCGATTATTATATTGTAAATATTATCATCAAGTTGATACCCAATACTAGGTTCTATTTCCTTAAGATAATATTTTCCTGGTGAAAGATTATCTATTTTTTCTTTTTTCCCTGTGATAAAAGTTCCTTTTAGAATTCCACTACTGTCATATAAATTATATTTAGCTCCTTTTAAAGAACCATCGCCTTGAGGATTATCTCCTGTTTCTATATCTTTTTTGTGAATGGTTACGGAGCCACTTAGGATATTTAAATTTATTTTGCTCGTTACTGGTTCTACTTTACCTGATGACATCATTTTTTGGGAATTGCCATTTGTATAAAGTAAGAAGACTTTATCAGTAGTTACATTCTTAGTAAGTGTTACTTTATCAACATCAATATTTCCATCTATGGTAATACTATTACCGTTTATTTTAATATAATTACTATCTGATTTGTAATTAGATATAACATTGTTAGTATCAGTTAGTGTTATTTTTTCACCTTTTACTATATCAACAGTATTATTATCAAATGATGGTTTAGTATAATGATTACTTACTAAATTTAGGATCACATCTTTTTCATTTTGAATTTCAAACAAATCATTTGGATCTAGATTAACTACCCATTTCATTTGAACATTGGATAATCTTGACCAAATAAGTTCTTGGGTTGCTATATAATATTTATCTGTTTTGTGTCCAGGATAATCGTATCCATAATAACTTACTAACTTTATATACTCTAAATCACTATTACTTATATTGGCATCATCAAAAGATGTGGTATATGAGTAAATATTTCCTTCTATTTTTTTTCCTAACTGTATACAGTAACCATAATTTTCACCGAGCAAATATTTATCTACATAAAAAAATCTATATTTACCAAAATTATCATCATAGTAGTAACAATAAACATCATCAATTCTTTCTTTTACTAAAGTTACCTCGCTAGCTTTTACATTGACTTTAGTAATGGCAAAAAACATTATAATTATAAAAAACAGTATTTTTTTCAATAAAACCTCCCTTTCAAAAAAATTAATTTTTTTCTTTTTTGCAATTGCAGTCAAAGTATATACTAAAACTGTAATCAAAGTCAATTATATTTGCAATTATTTTTTTCTTGTTAATGAAGATTCATATTTTTTAATATTCTATTTATAAAAGTTGAAACTTTTGTTCTGACATACAATAGTTTTAAAAAAACTATCTATAATAAATTTTATAGATAGTTATATCAGAATTTATTGTTTATTACTATTTATTTTCTTGTTTTAGAACAGCTTTATAGAAGATGCTTGCAAGTGAAGCTCCTAGTAATGGAGCTAGGATAAATACCCAAGCCTCTCTTAGTACTTCTCCGCCTTGTAATAACGCTGGAGCTAAACTTCTAGCAGGATTTACGCTTGTTCCTGTAAAACTAATTCCTATTAGATGTACAAGAGTTAAAGTTAAACCTATTACTAAGCCTGAAATATTTGAGTGTTCTTTTCGTGATGTTACTCCTAGTATAGCAGTAACAAAAATAAAGGTAAGGATAGTTTCTACTAAAAGGGCAATCCACACATTAGTAGCAAGATTTTCATTCATACCATAAGAGTTTGCTCCTAACGCTTCACAACTTCCTAATAATACTGCAAGGATTGCTGATCCTGCTAGTGCTCCAAGTAATTGAGCTACGACATAACAGCAGAATTCTTTTGCTTTCATCTTGCCAGTTAATAGCATAGCAAAAGATACAGCCGGATTAATATGACATCCTGATACATTACCAATTGAGTATGCCATTGCAATAATAACTAGACCAAATGCTAAAGATGTTGCTACAACATTAGCATTTGTTACTACTGCTACTCCACAAGCTACTAGTACTAAAACAAAAGTTCCAACAAATTCTGAAAGATATTTTTTCATATATGATTCCTCCTAATTTAATTTTACTCGAATAATTATAAAAAATCTAGGTTATTTTGTAAAATAATCAAAAAAAAGAAAAAGAGCATATGCTCTCTATTGGAAGTCGCAGCAGCTACCGCACTCTTCATTAGTTACAACATTTTCTTCGCAACAAGTATATCTTGGCTGATATGTATGTTTATAGATATGATTATTAATTACTTTTGTATTAATTGGACAAATATGGGGTACGGTATGATAGATATTTTTATATACTACTCTTTCTTTCATTGGCTCTACGACTGGGCAAGACATTGTACCCATTACTGGGTCAGCCATCATATTCATTTGACCACATGAACATCCTCCCATTGTATTCATGTTTTTATTCATATTTGTGTTATCGTTATAATTTTTATTTGTTATATTTATATCAATATCACCATCATACATACCTGGATTAAAACTTTCAGTATAATTCATTATTTTTCCTCCTATCTAACATATCATATGTTTATAACTATTTTGTTGATAGTATGGAAGCCCTATTTTATGTTTAAAAAGTTTAGAAAAAGAAGATAATTAAAAAGGTAATTTCATATTTCCATTTCCAATCATCTTCATCATTTTTTTCATTTCTTCAAATTGATTTAATAATTTATTGACTTCTGCAACAGTTGTTCCTGAACCATCAGCGATTCTTTTCTTTCTACTTGCCTTTAGAATACTAGGGTCTCTTCTTTCTTCTTTTGTCATTGAAAGAACTATTGCTTCTGTCCTTTTCATTAATTTAGGATCAATATTAACATTATTTAATCCCATCTTTTTAGCACCAGGAAGTAGTTTTAATATATTTTCAAGAGGCCCTAACTTCTTTATTTGATTCAATTGAGCTAGAAAATCTTCTAAATCAAATTTTCCTTTCATCATCTTTCGAGCGGTTTTTTCAGCCTCTTTTTCATCTATTTCACTTTCTACTTTTTCTACAATAGATAATATATCTCCCATTCCTAGTATACGTGATGCCATTCTATCTGGATAAAATGGTGATAGCCCATCCATTTTTTCTGATGTACCAATAAATTTAATTGGTAAATTTGTTAAGTGTTTTACAGAAAGGGCTACTCCGCCACGAGTATCACCATCTAATTTAGTAAGTATTACACCAGTTAAGGATAATTTATCATTAAAACCTGTAATAACATTAATAGCATCTTGTCCCATCATGGAATCTATTACAAGAATAGTTTCATGGGGATTTACATTATTATAAATATTTGCTAATTCTTCCATTAAATTTTCATCTATTTGTAATCTACCTGCGGTATCGATTAAAACATAATCATAATTATTTTCTTTAGCATACTTTATAGCATTATTTGATATTTCAACTGGATCTTTTTTACCTTCGGAATATACTTCAATATTTAGTTCTTTTCCTATCTGTTTTAATTGGTCAATAGCCGCTGGTCTATATACATCACAAGCTACAAGTAAAGGTTTCTTCTTTTCATTTTTTCTTAAATAGTTAGCAATCTTTCCAATAGTAGTAGTTTTACCACTTCCTTGAAGACCTACAAGCATTAATATAGCAGGACTACCTTTGGTATTTAATGGAGAATTTTCTCCTCCTAGTAAAGAAGTTAATTCATCTTTAACTATTTTAACAAATACTTCTCCTGGAGATAAACTTTTATTTACTTCTTCTCCTAAAGCTTTTTCTTTAACATTATTAGTAAACTCTTTAACAACTTTATAGTTAACATCAGCTTCTAGTAGAGATAATCTTATTTCTCGCATCATTTCACTGATATTATCTTCAGTTATTTTTCCATATCCTTTGATCTTATGCATTACATCTTGTAATCTATCACTTAAGTTTTCAAACATAATCTATATCACCTAGAAACTATTATACATTATTTTTCATATTTTTTTAATAAAAAGAGTTGATTTTTAATAATTATTTTAATATAATGATGTTACATTAATTGACTTGCCAAGTGTTAATGTTTTAAATTTTGACGATAATTTATATTTTTAGGCAAGAAAAATGTATCTATTCGAGAGTATATCTAACGGGATTATACTCTCTTTTTTAAGAAAGGATGATACATTGAACTATGGATTTCAAAACGAACGTGATTTCGTGGAACTTTTTAATAACAAATATTATCACGAATTAGATGATAGATCGCAGACTTTTTTAAGCGAACTATTTGGTAAAGAAATAAACGACGATGAACCAATAAAATCATGGAAAAACAAAATGATTCAAAAGACTGACATATTTATTAAATATAAGAATTACATTAAAAATGTAAGTATTAAATGTGGAAAAGACAATTCTATGCATCAAGAATCAATTCAAGAATTTAAAAGATATTTGGAGAAATTGGGTGTTCCTTACAAAATTGTTGACAAATATGTTAGTTATCATTATGGTTATATGAAAAATGGTGATGGCAAAACTGATTTTTCCAAAATGCTTAATAGCGCAGAATATAAGATTCTTTATCAAGAAGAGATTGATATATTTAACAAATATATTAACAAAACAAGAATAATTATTGATATGATTGACAGATTTATTATACAGGGAAATAATTCTGATTATGATGTTGATGCCCTAATCTGTGGTACTACTCATGGCTTTGTTTGGATTATGAAAGATGAATTATATGATTTAATATTATCAAAAAGGTGTCTAAATTATACTTCACCTCATATTGCTTGCATGACCATAGGTCCTAAAAAGAGATGTTTAAATGGCAATAAAAGTAATATAAGGGATAAATATGTAGTATGTGTTAGGTGGAGCACTATTAGAGAGGATATTTTAAATTTTAAAAATAATATGGGTGGTTTGCCTTCCTCATAAAGCTCCATAAAAAAAGCCGAATAATTTCGGCTATTATTTTTTATGGAGCAGATGAGGGGAGTCAAACCCCCGTCTCAGCCTTGGCAAGGCCGAATTCTAATCGTTGAACCACATCTGCGTAAGTACATAATATATTATATTAGAAAACAGTTGAAAAATCAACTGTTTTTTTCTAAAAATTTATTTTTTTGCCTTGCCAAGTGGATATTTCTCATATATTAAAGATTATTACCCTACTTTCTTTTTTATATTTTATCTATATACTAGACTATTCTTGTAAAGGTATTATCAAACTAACTTTTATTAGTTTGACCGCTGAAAGCGGAAGTTAATAAAATAATAATTAATTATCGATATATTTATATAATTTAATAATATAGTTATCTTTCTTACTAGTTTTAATTATTCCACCATATTTATATTTACCATATTTTCTAATACTAAAGATATCATTAGTATTTAGATTATAATTTATTTTACTTAATACTTCATAGTTTAGGATAATATCATTATCTTGAAATATTTTCTTTACTGAGTCTCTACTTACTCCTATTAAGTGAGATATTACTGTATCTATTCTAGTACTAGATACAATTATTTCTATTTCTTCATATTTTCTATGATAATTATTAATAGTACTTAGAGGTACTTCTTTTAGTTTTATATAACTGCTTCCTACCATATTATAATCTTTTATTATTAAATCATAGATAGAATCCATTACCATTATATAATAATGATTATTATCGATAATGATATCTCCAAATAACTCACTATCAATATTTAATCCAAACAAGCTACCTAGTATTTGTCTATGGGATAGTTTGTCATATGATATTATTTCTAATAATCTTATTTTAGGTAAAGTACTTGTATACAATATTACTTTATCAGATTCAGGATATGGATAATATATTTGATAATGATATCCTTTTAATTTAGATACTACTTTAGATAAAGTACCTCTATCTAAAAAGTTAGTAGACCTACTATTTGTTATTTTATTGATATTTTTTTCAATATTAAAATAATCTTTCTTTGACATAAATTCACCAACTTAATTATATAAAATATATATATTAATTACAAGAAAAAAAGAGATAATATTAATTATCCCAATTATCAGTTAACCTTACATAATCTTGATGATATTTTTCAATTGTTTTCTTATTAAATGGATCTTCTTTTCTTCTTACCATATCAATTAAATTGCCTAGTTCATATTTTAAGATAAAGTCTAATCTACTAGAATAATGCATTTGTTTTTTATGATAACGATATTCCATTCTATCTAGTATCTTAAAACTACCATTTGGAAATACTCTTAAATCTAAATCATAATCGATATATTTAATGACATGTTCATCTATGATATATGGAGTTGCTATATTACAATAAAAGTATATTCCATAATCTTTTAATTGTCCGATGATATTAAACCATCTATCTTTAAAGAAGAACATAATAGCGGGTTCTTTTGTTTTCCAAACTCTGCCATCTGAGTCTACTACAGTTGTTTTATTATTTCCAAAAACTATATAATCATCTTTAATATCTAATACTACTGCTTCATCCCACTGACGATGTAATTTTCCATTATGTTTATAGCAGTGTATTTCTAATTTATCTCCTATTTTGATATTGTCCACCTTTACACCTTCGTTCTGGTGTTATTATATAATATTTTTTTTGTATTTACAAGATATTGTTATACTTTTTTAGACAATTATGGTATAATTGAAATGAATAATAAAGGAGGTGCCTTATGGATATTTTTAAATATTTTTATACTGGAATTAAATCTATATCTATAGGCACCATTAAAATTCTTTGGTATTTTGTTTATGGTATATATAATGTAGTTACAATATTTCCTAAATATTTTATTTATGGAATTATGGCTATATTTGGTAATAAAGATAATAAAAAAAGAATACATAATAAAAAGATATCTTTTATAATGATGGGGTTATCTGTACTTGTATACTTAATTTGTGTTTTTTATATTAGTAGATGGTATGTACAAGGACTTAAAATTAAATATTTGACTGATGATATTATTTCATCAACGGAGATTATTGAAGAGGAAGAAGAAGTAATACCTCAAGAAGAACCTGAACCAGTTGAAGAACCAGTATCTGATCCTGAGCCACAAGATAGTACTCCTGTATACTATCCTAATGATTACTGGGATTATATGAGTGTACCTTTTATGGATGTTAATTTTACAGATTTAGTAAATAAAAATCCTGATACTGTTGGCTGGATTAAAGTTGATGGTACTAAGGTTAATTATCCAGTAGTCCAAACTGATGATAATGATTATTATTTAACACATGCATTTAATGGCAAAAATAATAAAAGTGGCTGGATATTTGCGGATTATAGAGTTAATTTTGAAAATTTTGGTAGGCACACTATCATATATGGGCATAATATGAATAATAATACTATGTTTGGAACTATTCCACAAATGTTAAATAATAATTATCTCAATAATAGTAGTAATTATTATATAAGAATTTCTACGCCAAGTTGTAATACAACATGGAAATTATTTTCTATATATATGACTGACCCCGAAGTGTACTACTTAAAAACTAATTTTAAAACTTATTCTTTTGAAGAATTTATTAGTACATTAAAATCTAGAAGTATATATAATTTTGGTATTGATGTTACACCTGACGATAAAATTCTGACTCTTTCAACTTGTAATAATACTGCAACGAAGCGAATTGCAGTTCATGCAAAAATGATTAATATAGAGTATAAATAAAAGTACAAGATATATTTTTATCTTTGTACTTTTTTTGGTACTGGATCATAACGGTATTCCTTTTTATTAAAGGGATTACATCTTAATAATCTTTTTATTCCTAAATATAATCCTTTGACTAGCCCATGTATTTGTAGTGCCTCAATCATATAATTAGAACATGTTGGTATAAACTTACAACTATCATGAGATTTAAATGGTATACTTTGATACTTTTTTATTAATTTTATTATTATTTTCTTCATATCAATCACTAGTGATATTTTATCATAAGATTATGTCTTTGACAATTTGTTTTGTACTGTTATTTTATTCAATCTCTTTAATGATACAATAAAGCTTTGATAATCGGCAGTAATACTACCTAATACTTCAAAATTAGTTAATATCTTGGCATAATAACTATATATTAAAAGAATGGTTCCAATTTCAATACTGTCAATACTTACTAGATATACGGAATATAGTATTATCAAATATCTTGTTATTTCAATTATTCCTAATACAATATATATTATTTTTTGGATTACAACATTATACTTTAAATTATTTTTTAAATATGTCTTATTATCTTTATTAAAGAGATTGGTTATACTATTTATGTCATTCTTTTTATTAGTAATTGATGAATATAGTTTATGTAGCATTATTGTTTTATTATCAAGAGATGCTTTTCTTTTAATATTTAATCCTTGAACTATTTTTCCATACTTTATATATACAATAAGAAGGATAATGGAAATGATAATTGTAAAGAGAAAGATTAATATATTGAAACTTAAGAAATAGGAATATATAACAAAGAACTCTATTACTTGAAATATTCTTGTTACTGAGTTTACAATAAAATTACATATGATATCAATATCATTATTTAAAATATTGGTATATTCTCCGAGATTAATATTATCAATATCTTTTGTTTTTGATATAGTTAGACTTGTGAAATCAATATATAATTTATTATAAAATTTATACCATGTTTTTTGATTAAAATATGACCATAAATAGTAAAAAATAGATAATAGTAATGTTATTATTATTAAATAGTATCCTACTTTAAAATTACCTTCTGTTACTTCATTAATGGTATTACTCCAAAAAACAGGTATTATTAAAGCTAATCCTTGAATAAAAAGAGAAGTAACTACTTTATATATTACTTCTCTTTTAGAATTTTTAATTATCTTTTTTGCACTCTCCAGCATATCTATTCTCCTTTAGAATAACTATGCTTCCATTTTCAATATCATTATTACTTGCATCATCTTTATTAATATGAAAGGCTAAAGCAAAGTTATCCGCTATTTTGATGTGAACATTATCTAAGATTTTATCTTGAAATAATACTTTTACTATTTCATCTTCTTTAAAATCTTTACTTTCCTCAGTATTAATATGGATATGACGATTAGCAATTATACATATATTATCTTTAGTTATTTCTCCTTTTGGTCCTATTATTGTTATTCTTTCAGAATTATCTAAATCTCCAGAATTTCTAACGGGAGGATTTATACCAAAATATTCTTTATCGGATTCTAATACTTCTACTTGAGTATAACTCCTAGCAGGACCTACTATTCTTACATATTCTTTAATATTTTTATCTGTCTTTAAGGTAACAGTCTCCTCAGTAGCAAATTGTCCTGGTTGATCTAAATAATTTCTTGGCGTTAATTTATAATCTTTTCCAAATAATATATCTATATCTTCTCTAGTTAAATGAACATGTCTATTTGATACTCCTACTTTTATTTTCATCTTACACTCCTTTATTTAATTATAGTTTTTATTTTCTTAATTGTAAATATTATTTTAGTTATAGTGTCAAGTAAAATACATATATTTAAATGGAGATGATTATTTATGAATAGTGATGGTTATTATCAAAATCCTATTTTCCCTGGTACTAGTTTAAATAATTATACCGTTCCTAATCAGCAATCAGTACCTAGTTATGAAAATACTCAGGTAGAGATTAACCCTTTAAATATGGAGCAATCTTATATAGAGAATATTTTAAGATTGAATAAAGGAAAGAAAGCTAAATTTTATGTAACTATTCCTGGGTCAGAAGAATATCAAAATAAAGTATTTGAAGGTATAATTGAACAAGCAGGTAGAGATCATATTATTGTATCTAATCCCAGTGGAGAATGGTACTTAATTCTTATGATATATCTTGATTTTGTTACCTTTGATGAACCTATTAATTTTATAAAAGACTTTAAATAATACTTTTATGTATTATTTTTTTAAAGCAATTGAAAAATAATATTCTTTTTGATATAATTATTCTAGGACGTGGTACATATGGAAATTTTATTAATAATTGTTTTGGTTATTATTCTATTAGTTTGTGGTATGGCTATATTTTATGCTTCAATTTATAATAAATTTCAAGATTATATAATTAGAATTAATGAAGTAGAAAGTATTATTGATAATGGTTTAAGAAAGAAATATGATTTAATTAATAGAGCAATTCCTATTATTAAGACGATTATTCCTAAGGATAGAGAAGTTTTTGGAGAAATAGTAAAACTTAGAAGTAGGAAACTTAGTAATTTTGAATTATATAGGGTATTAGAAAGAAGTTCTATTGAAATTAATTCTTTAAAAGAAGAATTTCCTAAAATAGAAGAAAGTGAAGAAATTAAAAAAATACAAACTAGTGTTATAGATATTGACAATACTATCCAAGAAGCTACTTTATATTATAATGATAATATTTCTATTTATAATAAACTTCTTAAAAAATTTCCTTCGAATATAGTGGCTAGTTTATCTAAATACAAAGAAAAACTTTTCTTTGACAGAAAAGATATGAGTGATGAAGACTATAATGATTTTAAATTATAGTCTTTTATTTTACTTTAAAATTTATTTCTTTTATGTTATTCTTTTTTAAGAATTCATTAGTACGAGAAAAGGGTCTACTTCCAAAGAAACCATAGTTACAAGAAAATGGTGATGGATGAGAAGATTCTATGACTAAATGTTTTGGGTTAGTAATAAGACTTTTTTTACTTTTAGCAAAATTACCCCATAAAATAAATACAACAGGGGTATTTTTTTCATTTACTTTACGTATAATGGCATCAGTAAACTTTTCCCATCCTAAATTTTTATGTGATGCTGGTTTATCTTTTTCCACTGTTAAAACTGAATTTAAAAGAAGTACTCCTTCTTTGGCCCAACATGTTAAATCTCCAGTACTTGGAATATCTAATCCTAAATCACTATTTAATTCTTTATAGATATTTTTAAGTGATGGTGGTAATTTTATTCCATCATTTACTGAGAAAGCAAGACCATTAGCCTCTCCTATTCCATGATATGGATCTTGTCCTAATATAACTACTTTAACATCATCATAATCGGTTAGAGATAATGCTCTTAATATATAGTTTTTTGGGGGAAAGATAGGTCTTTCTTTATAAGCTTTATTTATATATTTAACAATATTTATAAAATATTCTTTATAATATTCTTCTTCTAATATTTTATCCCAATTATTTCCTACTAACTGCATGATTTACCCCTTTTAATTAAAACATGTTTCTTCTGGTATATTAATATCAAATGTTACCTTATAGTTTTCTCCAACTACTTTTGTTATTGTAATACTACAGTTACTAATATTTTTACTATTTTTAGGATTAATTACTTTATCATTATTATCGCTTGATTTCAATATTCCTAAATTCAAAAGATTTTCCAATGTAACAGAAGTATTATTATTACTTATACTACATGCTAAGTTTCCATATTTTCTTGAATCTGATAAATCTCCATTTTCACATTCTAAATAATAATTTTCTCCTGCAGTTTCAATATTTTTTATTAATATGTCATATGACTTTTCCTTACTCTTTTTAAAAGACTTAATAATATTAGGAGCTACTAATACTGCTACTATGCCCATTACTACTATGATAGCTAATAATTCTATTAGAGTAAATCCTTTTTTATTCATATTACTTATCACCTGTAATTATTATATAATATTAATTATTTTTATACAAGGGGTTTATTTTTATCTTCATATTTATCTCTAATTAAAATTATATCATCACCTATCTTAGCTATTTGTTTCCATTCTATTTGATATTCTTCTCTTCCAGAGAATCTTTTAAGATGTTTTTCTTCTAATACTAAACTTTTTATATTACCGGAAGTATCTAATATAACATCTATTATTACTCCTAATCTTTTACCAGTATTCATATTTATTATTTCTTTTCTTTGAAGATCAGATAATCTCATATATATCACCACTTAATTATATGTTTATAAATAATTATTATTAATCTTTATACTTGATTATTCTTGTAATGGGTTATGGAAAAATAACGAAGTTATTTTGGGTAGCGAAGCGGTTAACTAAAAAAAGAATACTATCTTTTTCATATTCTTTCCTTCTTCTTTTCTTTGTCGTGATACACCTTATATTTTTTCATTATATAATCATCCATATATTGTAATTTGGTTTCAATATCTTTTACTAAATGAATTTGGTTTCTCGTTCGATCTAAATTATGTTTTTCATAATTTGTTTTAAAGTATGTATCACCATTTATATAGTCATTTAAAAATCTAATAGCAAGTTCTAGTGTTATAATAAGTATTGATTCAGCCATTAAACTTACTTCTTCATATGTAAGATATGGAGCCATTTCACTCAAATAGCCATCAGTATAGGCTTTAAATAGTTCTAAATCTAATGAAACTTTATTTAAATCAGTTTCATCTTCTGATGCTGTCGATGCAGTAGAACGTATTCCATCTCCATAATCAAAGAGCATACTACCTGGCATTACCGTATCTAAGTCTATTACCGCTAGAAAATCTCCTGTATCTTTATTCATCATGACATTATTTACTTTGGTATCATTATGAGTTACCCTAAGGGGAATTCTTTTTGAATTTAAGTCTTCCATAATTAATGATAAATATTCTTCTCTTTTAATTATAAAAACTATTTCTCTAGCAGCCTCCTCAACTCTTCCTTCAGAATCTACTTTTATATCATACATTAGTTTTTTATATCTTTCAGGAGTATTGTGGAAATCTTTAATAGTCTCCTCTAACTTGTTCATTGGATAATCGCGAAGTAACTTTTGAAAGTTACCAAAGGCTTTACCTGTATTATATACTATATCTTTATCTACTGATGAGTCATACGATATAGCATTTTCGATATATTCATAAATACGATAATACTCTCTAGTATCAGAGGCATTTGTAATATAGCATAAAGATTTATTATCTTTTGTTTTTACTACCTCAAGTACTTTATGATTATTATCTTTTTCATTAATCATCTCTTTTTTTAAATATTTAGTTACTCCTTCAATATTTTTCATTAACTTATAAGGTTCAGTAAATACTTTGGTATTTATTTTTTGAATTAAATATTTCTTAGTAGTACCATCTTCTTTTTGAAAAGTTGCTACATATGTTTTATTTATGTTCCCAGAATTATTTTGGGTATAATTTACTAATTTACCTTCGATATTATATTTTTCTAATATTTCTTCTATCAATTAAACCACCTAATTTTATTATACTAGGTTTTAATACTTAAATCTACCCTACTTGACATATTTTTTTAATGTTTTAATAGCATTTTTTTCTATTCTTGATATTTGAGCTTGTGATATACCTAATTCTTCCGCTATTTCCATTTGGGTTTTTCCAATAACAAATCTTTCTTTTAAAATATTTATTTCTCTTTCTTTTAAATTACTTATAGCTTTATCTAAGGCTAACCTGCTTTCTAATCCATATTCATCTTCTTTATTGGCTATTTGATCAAAGAGATATATTGTATCTCCCCCATCATTATAGATTGGTTCATACATACTTACTGGTTCTCTAAGTGAGTCTAAAGCATTAGCTATATCATATTCAGTAACTCCTAATATCTTGGCAATTTCGGTATTTGATGGTTCTTTTCCATTACTAGATAATTCTTCTTTTAGTTTTAATGTTTTATATGCTAAGTCTTTGATACTTCTGGATATTCTAATTGTATTATTATCTCTTAAATACCTTTTTATTTCTCCTTCAATCATAGGACATGCATAAGTAGATAGTTTTACATCATAAGATATATCAAAATTATCAATTGCTTTTACAAGTCCTAAACATCCTACTTGAAATAAGTCATCTAAATTGTCTACTTTACCAGTAAACTTTCTTAAAATACTTAGTACTAATTTTAAATTACCATTTATTAAATCTTCTCTAGCAAAAGGATCTCCTTCTTTCATTTTTTTAAATAATTCGGTAGTTTCATCACTTGTTAATACTTTTATATTCGCAGTATTCACGCCTGTTAACTCTACTTTATGACGTGACATAATAAAAATTCTCCTTTCATATTCATTATGAATACTTTAAGAGAATTTTAAACATTATTCTTGTTCTTTATACATATTTAGTATTTTAGTAAATTCATCTGGTACAGGAGATGTAAACTCCATATATTCTTTAGTTGTAGGATGAACAAAACCTAATTTTTCAGCATGAAGCATTTGACCAAACTTTGGATTAATTAATTTTCTTCTTCCATAGACTGGATCATTTACAACAGGGTGGCCAATATAACTTAGATGAACTCTTATTTGATGGGTTCTTCCTGTTTCTAGTTTACATCTAATTAGCGTGGCATCAGAAAATCTTTCTAATACTCTAATATGAGTAACAGCTTCTTTTGAATTATCTCCAGTTACACACATTTTCTTTCGATTATTTACATCTCTTCCAATTGGAGCGTCAATAGTGGCACTGTCTTCTTTTATGACGCCTTCAACTAAAGCTATATACTCACGTACTACTTCTTTTTTTTGAATAGCCTCTGCTAATATATTATGAGCTTTATCATTTTTAGCTACGAGTAATAGTCCCGAAGTATCTGCATCTATTCTGTGTACTATTCCTGGTCTAATAGTAGAATTTACTGTACTTAGATTATTAGTATGATACATTAATGCATTTACTAAAGTACCAGTATAATTTCCCGGAGCGGGATGAACTACCATTCCACTAGGTTTATTAACGACAATTAAATCATCATCTTCATAATAGATATCTAATGGAATATTTTCTGGTAAGATATCCGTATTTTCTTCATAATCTTTTACTTCTATTTGATCATTTTCCTTTAATGTATAACTACTCTTGATACTTTTACCATTTACTAGTATACAGTCATTATCAATCATTTTCTGAATCTTACTTCTTGTATATTCAGTATTTTCAACAAGAAATTTATCTATTCTTTGTCCTATTACTACTTCATCTATTATCATGATTTTCTTTCCTTCCTAAATTGAATTATTAGTAAGATAAATACTCCAATACATATTAGCGAGTCCGCTATATTAAAGATAGGGAAATGGTATCCAAATATCTTTACAGAGATAAAGTCTACGACATAACCTCTTACTACTCTATCGATTAGATTACCTAGGGATCCTCCTATTATGAGGGAAAAGGCTAGTATTTCCATCTTACTACTTATTTCATTCTTTATTATGTAATATATTAAACTACCTATTATTAATAATGTTATTATTATCAAGAATAATCTTTTACCTGTTAGTATACTAAAAGCCGCTCCATTATTCTTGGTATATATTAAATAGAAAAAGTTATTTATTACTTCTATATCTTTATTTAAATAATTTATTACAGAGTACTTTGATGCTTGATCTAATAGAACAAATATAATAGATAATATAGTTATCAACAACATAATGCTACTCCCATACACATGTATCTACTACATATGGATTTCCATCTGATATATCATCATTTTTTTCTGATTCAACATTTTCAATATAATCATCGGTAAGGCATCCTAAACTTAATGCTTTTATTTTATGACAATATACAAAGTCACTATCCTTGTATACTTCTATTTCAGCATTTACATTACATTCTTCATTTTTATTATTAGGATTTATATAATCGCTATTTTTTATTAGTTTTTCTTCTATTAGATTTTGTACAGTAATTATATCTTGATAAACTGTTACTTCTCTTCTATCAGTATCTGGTTTTATTTTAGTACCGATATTTGTATTAAAACTAAGTTCATCTGAATTTAATGAAGTATATGAATCTACTTGCTCAGATAATCTTTTTACAAATACTTCTTCTGCTTTTAATTTACTTTTTTTATAGCCATCTATACTACTAGGTATTGCTATTACTAAAACTATAGCCATTATTACTATTACCGCTAGTAACTCTATTAGGGTAAATCCTTTTCTATTCATATCTATTTCCTCCAGTTATATTGTATCATTATCTTAAATTTTTATCAATAACACGCTTGCTATTTAACGCTTTTATCTATATAATTAATTTATGGTGAATGATATGAAACTAATATTTGAAGATAAAGAAATTAATCTAACAGAATGCAAATCTTTTTATAGTAGACTAAAAGGTTTTATGTTTAGTAGAGGTATTAATAAAGCTCTTTTATTTGACAAATGTAATAGTATTCATACTTTCTTTATGAAAGAGAATATTGATGTTATAATGTGTGATAAAGATAATAAGATATTATTCTATTATAATAATTTAGGTACGAATAAAATTATTCTACCTAAAAAAGGAGTAAGTAAAGTATTTGAGACTCCTAGTAACTATTTTGATATTGAAATTGGAAAGAAGATGATGATTAAATGAAAGTAGCTATATTAGGTACTGGAGCTTATGGTATGGCTCTTGCTAGTATTTTTTATAATAATAAATTAAAGGTTAGTATGTGGACTAATAGTGAAGAAGAAAAAGAATTACTACTTAATAGGAGTAAAAGTAATAAGATAGATTATATTATTCCTAAAGATATAGGGATATCTAATGATATGAAAGAAGTAATTGATGGTGCTTCTCTAATTGTGATTGTTGTTCCTTCGAAATTTGTTAGAAGTACTACTAGAGAACTTAAAAAATACTATAATAATCAAGTTATATGTATTGCCTCTAAAGGACTTGAAGATACTACTAGAATGCTCCTTTACGATGTAGTTAGAAGTGAAATTAATACATCTAATATTGGTATTATTTCTGGTGGTACTTTTGCCGAAGATGTAGTAAAAAAAGTTCCTATAGGACTTAGTGTTGCTTCAAGAAGTAAAATGGCTAGAGAAATAATTATAAAGAGTATGAAAAATAATTATGTAAAATTAAGACCTACAAGAGATGTTATTGGTACAGAAATATGTGGCAGTATTAAAAATGTCATTGCTATTGCATCTGGGATGATTGATGGTATGGGGTATCCTATTTCTACGAGTAGTCTACTTATTACAGAAGCGCTTAATGATATTAAAAATCTTAGTCATGCTCTTGGTGGTAGTAAGAAAACTATATTATCTTATGCAGGTTTTGGAGATATTCTTCTTACTTGTACTTCAGATAAAAGTAGAAATTATACTCTAGGTAAATTAATTGGTAGTGGTACTTCTAAAGAAGAAATAAATAAATATATAGAAAGCACTACTATTGAAGGTTTAAATACTTTGGTATCTATTAAAAAACTACTTAGTAATAGAAAGATAAAAATGCCTATTATTAATTTAATTTATAATATTATATATGGAGATAAATCTCCGGAAGAACTTTCTAATTTCTTAATCAGAAAAGAATAATCTATATAAAGACTATTCTTGTACATGTATTATCAAACTAACATAGTTAGTTTGAACCGCCCATGGCGGAATTAACAAAAAAGAAGAGTAAGTTAGTTATTATCGATATAACTGCTTACTTTTTCTATTGTATTATTAAAATTATGATAGTCAGTTTCAAACCATGCTACTGGTAGTTGATGATTAAAAAAAGTATATTGTCTTTTAGCATAATGTCTTGAATTTTTCTTAATATTATCTATGGCAACATCTAGTTCTGTATTACCATCAAAGTATTCATATAACTCTTTATAACCAATAGCACTAAGTAGTGGTTTAGTTCTTATTCCCTTTTCATAAAAGGATTTTACTTCATCAAGTAATCCTTCTTTTATCATAATATCTACTCTATCATTTATTTTATTGTAAAGAATTTTTCTATCTGTAGTTAAACCAATAAAGATAGCATCATATAATAATTTATCTGTTTTATTATCATTTATTGACTTATTATTTTCTTTATAATAGTTTAATGCTCTTATTAATCTTCGACGATTATTTTTATCTATTTGAATATCTTTATCAAGACTTATTAATTCCTGATATAACTCTTCTGTAGTTAGATTATCATAAGTATTATTTTCTTTTTCTTTAGATAATTTATAATCGTAGAGTGCTGCTTTTATATATAGTCCTGTACCTCCTACAAGAATGGGAGTATTTCCTCTTTTTTGTATTTCCGATATTAATCTACGACAGTCCTGTTGATAATGATAAATAGTATAATCTTCATTTACTTCTTTTATATCAAATAAATGATGTGGAATATCTTCCATTTCTTCCTTTGTTACTTTAGCAGACCCGATATCTAAACCAATATACACTTGAACAGCATCAGCATTTATTATTTCTCCATGATATTTCTTAGCTAGTTCAATTGATAATTTTGTTTTACCTACTGCTGTTGGACCTGTTACTACAATTACTTTATTCATTATCTTTTACCTTTACTTTCTTTCATATACATATTTTTTTATTCTTAAAATTGTTTTATCATTAATTTCTTCATTTAAATCATATATTGTAGGAAATAATCTTCTTAATTCTATTAATTCTTCTTTTGCATTATTAACATTAATATTATAACCATACTCATCTAGTTTTCTTATTAAATATGTAAAAATTGTTCTAGAATTACCATCATAAAAAATTTGCATATTAAATAGTAAAATACATAATTTAATAAATTCATCTAAATCGAAAGGCCTTCTATTAAAGGTATCTAATAGTTGATAGACTCCTTCTAAGGTTTCTAATCTTACATTATTATCGTCATTTGTGATTATTTTATTTATTTCAAGTAATTCATTAAAGTAGTTCATTATACACTCCTTTTAAACATTTTTTCTAATTCATAGATAGTAAAATTAATTATTGTTGGTCTTCCATGAGGACAATTAAAAGGATTTTTACACTCTCGTAACTGATTTATAATACTTTCCATATCTTCTTTAGTTATTCTAGTATTTCCCTTGACACTTGCTTTACACGCCATAGTAGCCGCTAGATGATCGAGAAACTTGGCTAAATCAAAGTGTTTTTCTTCTTCTTTGATCATTTCTAATATATTTCTTATCGTTATTTCTTCTCTTCCTTTAGTAAACCAAGTAGGATGAGAGATTACTCTTAGGGAACTTTGACCAAATTCTTCGACTTTGATATTTAGTTTATCTAAGATATCGATATTATTTTTGATAATGATATAGTCTTGCATAGGAAGTTCTATTACTATTGGAACAATACTATTGATAATATCATTATTAGGATGTGCTAATAGATAAGAAAATTTTTCATAATTAATTCTTTCCTGAGCAGCATGCTGATCGATTAGATAGATTCCTTTTTCATTTTCACAGACAATATATGTTCCATGTACTAAGCCAACAGGATATAATTCAGGTAACTTTTCCGTAGGTAGTTCTTCAATATACTCTTCTTTTTCAAGAGTATCTAATTCATTATTTGGTTCATAATCAAAATTAATTAATTTAGTAAGTCTTTCTTTATCATTACTACTAGTACTTTCACTTACAATATTTCTTTCTAAGTTAAGAGTTAGATTTTCATAAGTAGGCTCTGGTACTTCTTCTTTTACTTCTATTTTAGGTATAAGTAATTTTGTTTTAATAACATTTTTGATACCATTAGATATTAGTTCTTTTAAATCTTCAAAGTTACTGAACTTGATATCTTGCTTAGATGGATGAACATTGACATCCACGAGCGAGGGATCTGTTTTTATATTTAGGACTACTATTGGATATCTTGTATCCTCTTTATATGATGAATATGAGTCATTGATTACTTTATTTATTATTTGATTTTTTATTACTCTGCCATTTACTAATATGGTCATATGATTTCTAGATGAACGATTAACTTCAGGTAGGGAAATATATCCTGATACTTCATAGTCATCATTACTTACATTTATTTCAAGCATTTTCTTGGCTACATCTAAACCATATATGGATTTAATTACTTTTAATAAATTACCCGAACCATCAGTATTTAGTAGTTCTTTTTCATCATTTGTTAGGATGAATTTTATTTTAGGATAAGATAATGCCATTTTATTTACATATTCAGTGACACTTGCTAGTTCAGCATAGACACTTGATAAATGTTTTAATCTAGCAGGGGTATTATAGAACATATTGGTTACAGTTATCTGCGTACCAATTCTTGCATCAGAATTTTTTTCTTCAAGGATTTTACCACCTTTAATATGAACTAAAGTACCTACTTCATTCTGACATGTTTTTAGAATTACTTCAGATACCGCAGCGATAGATGGAAGAGCTTCTCCTCTAAAACCTAATGATTTAATCGAAAATAAATCATCATCGGTATATAATTTACTAGTAGCATGTCTTTGAAAGGCTAAAACGGCATCATCGTGATCCATTCCAATTCCATTATCGGTAACAACTATTTCCCTAAGTCCTGATTCTTTTAAATCAACTTTAATAGTAGTTGCTCCGGCATCGACGGAATTTTCCACTAGTTCTTTGACTATTGATACAACTTTTTCGACTACTTCTCCGGCGGCTATTTTATTAGATAGTAGTTCACTCATTACTTTTATCTTACTCATACTTATACCTCAATCATCTTATATGGTTTTACTTTTCCTGTACCATCTCGTTTATAGATAGCTATTTCATTATTATTTTTATCTATTAATAGGGATAATTCTTCTTTAAAGAAGCTATCTAACACCATACCATTTTTTACTTTTTTTAATAATTCGTCATCTATTTTAGTTACCTTAATATTAGGAAGAGCTTCTTTAATCGTTAGAAGTTTATATTCATTGTTTTCTATTTGTTCTAATGTATAAGAATTATCGATAGAAAAATTACCTTGTTTAGTTCTAATTAGTTCTTTCATAGTACCATAGGTATTTAACTTATAAGCAATATCTCTTATTAAACTTCTGATATAGGTTCCTTTACTTACTTCACATTTAATAGAAAACTCTATGCAATCTTCCATATATATTATATCACTAATTAACTCTAAAGAGTATATTTCTACTTCTTTAGATGGAGGATTTACTTCTATTCCTTGACGGGCATATTCATAGAGTTTTCTTCCTCCTACTTTAACAGCGGAGTACATTGGTACTTTTTGATTATATTTACCTATAAATGAATTTAATACATTTATTATTTCTTCTTTAGTACAAGTAGGCATATTCCTTTTTGTTTCTGTACCAGTAATATCTAACATATCAGTTTCATAACCTAGTATTACTCTTGCTATATATTCTTTTCTTTCCGAAGTTAATAATTCCGATATTTTTAAGGCCCTACCTATTGGTACTACGAGTACTCCTTCGGCGATTGGGTCTAAAGTACCAGTATGACCTACTTTTTTGGTATTAAACTTTTTACAAATAATATTTACAACATCTCTACTTGTTAAACCTTTAGGTTTGTCTACTACTAAAACTCCATTCATATCTATATAAAAGCAAAACAATATTATTAATTAAAATAATATTGTTTTAGCTTACTCCTCCTTGTTAATATCTTCGATTATTTTTTCTATTTTATTACCATATTCAATTGATTTATCATAGATAAAAGTAAGTTCTGGCATTTTTCTTATTTCGACCATATCAAATAATTTACCTCTGATAAAACCACTTGCTTTATTTAAAGCAGTATGGACTTTTTCTCTATCTTCATCAATTAGATTTGTATAATATACTTTAGCATAAGATAAATCACTTGAGATATCTACCGCTGTTATGGTAACAAATTTTATATCTTCATCTTTTACTTCTTCAGCAACTACTTTTGATATTGCTTCAGTAAAGATGTGATTTAATCTTTCTAGTTTTATACTCATAGATATTCACCTTATCTTCTTGTTTTATTGTTTTGTAATGCTATTTCTTGGTATTTTTCAGGTAGTGCTTTTGTTAGACCTGTTTTTTCTACAGAAGATACTATTTCTTGACCTCTCTTATAACCTCTTTTAAAGTTTTCTGTTACTCTTGGGTCATCAAATTGTCCTATTTTACCTATTTCTTGATTTTCTAATTTTATACCAAAATAATATTCATCAAAATAAGCAATTTTTCCTGCTTCAATTAATAAAGCCGCTGCGTTTTTTTCTCTGGTTGGTCCAGTAACTTTATAAAGTCTTTCTATTTTCTCTTTTTCTCTATTGGCAGCAGTTACTGCTGCTACTCTTTTACTTTCTTCTCTCATCTTTATCACTTTCCTTCTTTCTTATTTATTTTTTTATTTCTACTAACTCATATGCTTCAATGACATCGCCTTCTTTGATATCATTAAAGTTATCAATAGTAATTCCACATTCTAGTCCTTGCTTTACTTCTTTTACTTGATCTTTTTCTCTTGCAATGGATGCAATAGTACTATCGTTTATTACTATTCCATCTCTTATTATTCGAGAGTTTGCATTTCTTTTTATTACTCCTGATGTTACATAAGATCCTGCGATTGTTCCTACTTTAGAGAACTTAAATAGTTTTCTTACTTCGGCTGTTCCTAGTATTTTCTCTTCAAATTCAGGTTCTAGTTTTCCTTTTAAAGCATCTTCCATGTCTTCTACGACTTTATAGATAATATCGTAATAACGTACTTCGATTCCTTTATCTTTAGCAGTTTCTGCTACTTTATGGTCTGGTCTTATATTAAAGCCTATTATGATTGCTTTAGAAGCATCTGCTAAGATTACATCACTTTCGGATATACCACCAATACCACTTCTTATGACATTTACTTTGATACCATCAACATCTAGTTTTAATAGGGAGTTTTTAACAGCCTCTTCACTACCTTTAACATCCGCTTTTAAGATAACGTTTATTTCTTTTTCACCAGCTTCTACTCTATTAAATAGATCATCTAAAGAAATTGCTGTTTTTGGTTTATTTTGTCTTTCTTTCTCATTCTTTTGTCTTTGAGTAGCGATGGCTTTAGCTTTCTTTTCACTTTCAAAGGCCATAAATTTATCACCTGCTGATGGGCTTTCAGATAATCCAGTTATAGATACTGGCATTGATGGTAGAGCCTCGACTAGGTTTTCACCTTTATCATTTTTTAAGGTTCTTACTTTACCAGAAATATTTCCTACTACAATTGGATCTCCTAGTCTTAAAGTTCCATTTTGTACTAAGATATTTGTTACTACTCCAGAGTTTTTATCTATTTTTGATTCTATTACTGTACCAGATGCATATCTATTTGGATTAGCTTTTAATTCTCCTAATTCACTAAGTAATAGAATTCTTTCTAATAAGTCATCAATACCTTCACCAGTTACTGCTGAGATATTGACAAACATAATGTCTCCGCCCCAGCTTTCCGGTT
The DNA here is from genome assembly GCA_002375205.1 of Caryophanales bacterium UBA3620. Classification (GTDB taxonomy): domain Bacteria; phylum Bacillota_I; class Bacilli_A; order RF39; family UBA660; genus CAG-302. The sequence continues at coordinate 70 of DFLL01000010.1, read as the reverse complement.
GCAATCCATTAGCAGACATCTCTGTTAGTACTTTTTCTACATTAGCAGTAGGTTTATCTATTTTATTAAC
>DFLL01000028.1 GCA_002375205.1 Caryophanales bacterium UBA3620 | reverse complement strand
ACTCAGTAATTAATTTTTCTATATTATCTATAAAATGATTACTTCTAGCAGTTATAATAAATATTTTATTATTTTTAGATAATTTTTTTATAACCTCACTAGCATTATCCTTAATAGAGGCATTTCTATATATATCTTCTAAATATTTGTTTAAAAAATCAACTTTATAATTATTATCATTCCATAACATATCTTTCGTAATATTATTATCTTTTAAATATATTTTTTCATATACTTCAATAGATGCATCAGTATTACATATTGTATTATCTATATCTATTCCAATATTTAACATAAAACTCCCACTCCTGTCTTAATCAATTATGTTCTAATACCTTTATTTTAATACCTACTATTTTACTATTTAGAACTTTTTCTTTACCAAAGATACTATAAAATACTTCTTTAAATTCTTCTTTACTATAATCTAAAATACTATCTAATACTTCTTTATGATTCCATAAATCATCAATATCATCATATAAAACTTTACCTAATATTTCTGCTATTACATATTTATTACTATCTAAAACACTAAACTTGATCTTATCACCAATTTGCATTTTTTGCGACTTCTCATTCCATAATCTAAATTCCATAGTCTTCTTACCAATAATCATATCATCATAAACTGATTCTAATATTCTATAATTAAACATTATACTATTCTCCTGTTTTCTTTAAAGAGTCAAATTTATTTATTATAATATCAACTACCTCACTAGGAGATAAATTAGTATTATCTATTTTAAGATGATTATCACATATTGTTTCATCATCATTTGAATTTAACCTATATTTTTCCATAGTTTTTAATATATCATTCTTGGTCCATTCGGTATCTCTTTTAGTAGGTTTCATTTCCAATCTATGAGGCGTAACATTTCTTTCTAATCTCGTCTCAACATCCGCAGATAATTCAACAAAATAGAAGTTACCCCCTGTACTTTCAAACATAGACTTTAAATTATTTAAATAATCAAGATCACTTTGTTCATTAAATGCTGTAACAAACGTGAATATCATATTTATATTATGTTTAACTGCTAAATCAAAAACATTTTCTCTTATTAATTTATTTAATTCTTTCTGAGCTTCTGATCCTCTTTCAAATATTTTATCAGATACTTCAATACTATCATGATTAACCATTAATGAGTATCCTATTCTTTTCTTTAGTTCTTCAGCTACTGTCATCTTACCAACTGCTTGAGGTCCAGATACCACTATTAAATTTGCCATAAATTTCACTTCCTTTTATTTTATATTTATCCAATATCTTCTATATGTTGCATTTTTTTCTTCAATATACAAACTGCTTTCATAGATTCCGCCATTACTCTCAATTACTTTAGCTGAAGCAATATTTTCTTCTCTACAAGTAATTAATACTTTATGAATATCTAATTCTTTACATTTTTCTAATGTTAATTTTAGCATTAAAGTAGCATACCCGTTTCCTCTTTCAGATGGTCTAATTAAATACCCAATGTTACCACCATGTCTTAGTAAATTATCATTCAATTCATGTCTAATATTAGTTCCGCCATAAATATGATTATTATTATCAACCAAGACAAATGTACTTTGATCAACTAAATGTGGTTTATATAATTTCATGTTTTTATTATTTTCCAATTCTATTAAAAAATCATCAAAGTTATCATTATCAACTTTTTTAATATTACTTAATCCTTCAAATTTTTCATAATCAGTACTATTATTTATTTCACTTATCATAGATAATATTTCATCTTTATCATTTTTGTTAATTTCTCTTAAATACAAATCCATGATTTCACTTCCTTTACTCTATTATTTTAAAATAGATTCATTAATAAATATTCTCTTATTATCGTAGTCAATAGTACATTCTCTATCATAAGGAATAATGCATCTTGGTACACTATGTCCAAAGTTAACATTGTAAAATACTGGTGTATCTAAATCACTAAATACCTTTCTATAAACATCTTTATATTTCTCATAATATTTTTCATCCATTGGTTTACCTACAATAAGTCCTTTTACTAAATTAAAAATATTTTTCTTCTTAAATTCCATTAACATTTTCTCAAGTTCATCTGGTGTAACCATAAGTTCACTAGTTTCTAAAAATAATATTTTTTCTTTCCATTCTTCATCAGTAGGAAAAATACCATACTTTTCATAAATTGATGGTTCATCAGAATATGTATTTCCCGTAAATGCATCATATATACTTTCTATACAACCACCATAAAGTTTTCCTGTAACTGTGCCACTTCCATTTAATACTTCAAATCCATGTACTTCTTTATGCGATTCTCTTGGCTTTCCTACTTCTTCTATGCCATAACTTTTTCTATCACTATACCATATAGGACTAGATTTAATTTCAAAACCATCTTCACTCTTAAAATACTTTTCAAAGTATTCTTTGGTATAGGGTAGCATTTCATCATCTAATTCTGCTATATCTATAAGTAAACATGGACCATAAAAAGTAGATAGTCCTAATCTATTCAACATCAAATGATTATTGGTAGTATCAGAAAATCCTGTAAATATTTTCGGATTATTCCTAACCGCATTAATAAATTCCTCATCTTCCATTAAATATGGAATAGTTTTATATGTATCATCCCCACCAATAGCGGTAATTATCATTTTAATATCTTTATCCATAAATGCTTCCTTTAAGTCCGCTGCTCTTGCTTCAGGATGTTCTTCTATATATTTCATATCCTTTAAAGCATTAGGCATAATAACTGGTACTAGTCCATAATCTTCTAATCTTTTAATAGCAATATCAAGTTCATGCCTGCAGGAAGGCATTCCAAGTAAACCTCTTGACAAACTCACTATTGCAACTTTATCTCCCTTTTTTAAACACTCTGGTTTATTCATATTAATTCCTTCTTTCATATCGTTTATTCTTAATTCCATTATACCATAATTTAAGTAATAATAGAAAAAAGTACAGAGTTTTTCTTATAAATAATAAGAAAGTGACTCCGTACTTTTAGTACGTGTAGGATATTACCCCGAGATAGCTAGACTAGTTGTTTATATCTCCTCACACAATAATAAATTAAAATACAAGTCCTATCAAATGATAAAACTTGTATCCTTGTAAAACTATTTAACAATAAATTTTCTTAATGTTTTAGGTTTAGTAGCTCCCTGTTTTAACTGATTTAAAGTTGTATAATTAGCAAACATATTTAGTAAGTATTCGTATATTTTTAAAGATTCATAACTTCTTGATCCAGTTACTGCATTATACATTTTAAACTTATCTGCATCAGATAGTTCTCCCCATACATATTCAGTTCCAGAATCTATTAATAATTCTGTCATTTCACGAATGTTATCTCTTACTATTTCTTGTTTTTCTTTCTTATCAACTTCTAATAAGTTTACACCTCTACTTCTATTACCTGTTTCTCTATAAACTCTAGCTAACTGTTTATCATATGCATTTATGGAGTTAACTAGTTTAGGAATACTTGAATGACCGAAATTCCTAACACTAGCAACAAAAGCATTATCTAGTTTTCCCAAATCAAACCTTCCTAATCGATTCTTAATTTCTTCTATCGTTAACATACCCAAACGATAGTTTTTAAAACCATATAATCTAGCAGGGTTTCTAAAAAGTAGTACATCTCCTTTGTTAAATTTATCAGTTTTACTGATTGTTTCATCATCGACTTTGGCTTCTTTTAGTGTCTCAAAAGTATATATTTGTGGATTTTTACCTTTTTCATTTGCATTAGCAATTCTTTTTTCAGTATCTGCAAACTTTCTATCTAATAATGGTAAAAGTTCACGTATTCTCTTTAAATCGGCTGCACTTGCATTTTCAAGTCCATTGTTACGAAGTAGAGAATATAATTCATATATACCATCAATTTTTTCTCTTCCACATCTATAATCTAATGAAACTTTTATTAAATCTTCTGCTGTAAAGTCGTCTAATTTTATCATATTCTTTCCTCCTCCTCTTTGTGGCCTGATAAAAGAGCCACAAATATTATATTTGTGACTCCAATTTTTTAGAATTGTGTAGGCATTTTTACCCGAGATAGCTCGCAAAAATTGCTTATATCTCCTCACATGACCTAATATTATACACTTATTTTTATATTTGTCAACACCTTTTTGCAAACTTTTGTTTGTAGGTCTATTTTTCTAAGTCAATACTATCGATACTATAACCCTTTTCAATTTCTTTCATATCAAGGTTTTCAATAAATAAAGTTGCTTTAAAGTCTTTTATAGAATCACTTATCGCATTCTTTAGTTCACTATTAACACTTAATACCATATTACTAATAGGAGTCTTTAAAGACATATTATTACTAGACTTTTCTCCTCTTGCAGCACTTATAATTTCAATAATTAAATCACCATTTTTAATTTCATTATCAAAGTCATATTCTAATGTTTTAATTTCAGTAATATGAATAGATTCTTTATCTTTATATAGTTCTTGATATATTTCTTCAGTAATAAATGGGAAAAATATACTAAAATCTTGAAGTAATTTATAAAGCAACATATAAATAGTCTTTTGTCCTGAATATCTAGGTATATCTCCAAATTCTTCTGGTCTATATAATCTATGCTTAACTATTTCTATATAGTTATCACAAAAATTCCAAAAGAACTTTTCTAATATATTTAATGCAAGTCCTATCTCATAATCATCTAAATATTTTATAAAAGACTTTTCCATTTTTTGATAATTACCTATTATCCACTTATCAATATATTCAAAATTATTAAAATCCTTATCTTCATAATCATGCAAATGCATTTCAATAAATTTAGATACATTCCATATTTTATTAATAAGTTTCTTACCTCTTAAAAATGTTTCTTCATTAAAGATAATATCAGTACCAAGTTTACCAGAAGCAGACCAATATCTTACTATATCTGCTCCATAAGTATCTAATAATTCAAAAGGTTCCATCTTAGAATTTTCTTTTCTTTTAGATATCTTCTCTCCAATACCAGCCATTACAAAACCTGATACCATTATATTATTCCATGGCTTTATACCAAAATTATAATAGCTTTTAACAATACTATAAAAATCCCAAGTTCTAATAATATCATGTGCATTACATCTAAGCCCCATTGGCTTAAGAATATCTTCAAAAGAATTTTCTTCCTTGTATCTCATATTTAAAAGAGGTGTTATACTTGATGTTTGCCAAGTATCCATTATATCTTTTTCTGGAATAAATTCAGTACATCCACATTCACATTTTTCTACTTTTGGTTTATCAATTAAAGGATTTACTGGTAAATCGCACTTTTCTGCTAAAATAGTTTTACCGCAATCTTTACAATACCATACAGGAAAAGGTACACCAAAATATCTTTGTCTAGAAATACACCAATCCCACATAATATTTTCTACCCATTCATTATATCTATTATGCATGTGAGATGGATACCAATTTATTTCATTACCAATTCTAATAAAATCATCTTTATGATTCATAATATCAATAAACCATTGTTTCATTATTGTATATTCTACTTCTTTACCACATCTTTCATGAGTTTGTACTTCATGTTCTAATTCTTCTTGTTTTATCAAATATCCAGCTGTTTTAAAATCTTCTATTATTTTATTTCTAGCTTCCTTTATTTCTAAGCCACCATAATTCTTAATAGAATCAATAATCTTGCCATCATTAGTAAAGATGTTTTTTAAAGGTAAATTATACTTTTTCCACCATTCGATATCAGTCTGATCTCCAAAAGTACAACACATAACAATGCCAGTTCCTTTTTCCATATCAACTTTATCATCAGCCATTATTGGAACCTCTACATCAATCACAGGAATATGAGCAGTTTTACCAATTAAATGTTTATGTTCTTCATCATTAGGATTAACAAATATACAAACAATAGCAGGTATTAATTCTGGTCTAGTAGTGGCTATTGTAAATACCTCTCCATCTGTTGTTTCATAATTAATATAATTAAACATTGTTTTAACTTTCTTAGTTTCAAGTTCAGCTTGTGCAATAGAAGTAATGCATTCATTACACCATAATGCAGGACTTTCTTTATGATAACAAGCACCCTTTTCTACTAATTCAATAAAATTTAATTGACTTATTTTTTGAGACGATTTACTAACTGTCTTATAAGCATTATTTATATCCGCACTAAATCCTACTCTACTAAATAAATTTTTAAAATCACTTTCATACTTATCAGTAGTTTCAAAACATAATTTATTAAATTCTTCTCTACCAATTTCATGTGCTCTTTTACCCTGCTCTCTTTCAACTAATCTTTCACTAGGTAAACCATTATCATCAAAGCCAAATGGATAAAATACATTGTATCCTCTTAATCTTTTATATCTAGCAATCATTTCTGCTTGCGAATATGAAAATATATGACCTATATGTATTTTTCCATTAACAGTTGGTGGTGGCGTATCTATTGAATATATTTCTCTTTGATCTGGTTTAAATTCATAAATACTATTATCTTTCCAATAATTCATCCATTTAATTTCTTTTTCTTTAAAATCATATTTCTTATCTAACATTTTAATCTCTCCTTCTTATTTAATTATCATAGTTTATTAAAATAATCAGACTCGTACATAATCACCCTTAAAAATAAATTTCATCTTCATCACCTCTTAAAATAAAAAGAGCAAAACATCCATAAAGGACGAATTGCTCGTGGTACCACCTTAATTCATAGTATCTCTACTATCTCAAAGTCTTAATGCGACTAACATTATATCCTACTACTAATTCAGATATACAACTCCCAAGCTACCTTCAATTATTTCTCATTAAGAAAGACTTTCAGTCGATGATCTTTCATTCCTACTAACTACTAAATAATTTACTCCTCTTGTTCCTCGTTTTTAAATACGAATAGATTATATCACTAATCTATTATTTTGTCAAAAACATGTTCTTTTAGATGGTGTAAAATAGTTTTGGGAT
>DFLL01000041.1 GCA_002375205.1 Caryophanales bacterium UBA3620 | reverse complement strand
GAAATATAGTGTATAATACTTACATGAGGAGAATTATATGAAAATTGAGAAGTTAAGTAAAGAGAATATTAAGGACTTTTTAGGAGATTTAAATATAGAAGATTCTTATTTAGAGAGTAGTGTTAATAAGTTAGAGGTATTTGGTATTAAAGAAGAAAATACTTTCTATATGGCTTTTGAAATGGTAATAGACGAAGATAGGATTGCTATTAAGTATATTAATAATAAAATTGGCTCTGATAAGTTTTATGAATGTATTGATTATTTAAATAGAAACTTAGTAGTTAATAGTCATTTAATTATTAATATTTATGATAAGTATTATAGTAATATTCTAGGTGATAAATATAGATGTAGAGATGAATATGTTTCTTTAACCGGGAATATTGTTGATAATAGGAATATGAAAGAGGAATATGCCGAGATAGATATGATGAATATTAAGTATTATACTTCTAGTGGTAATGCTTTATGTAATTTGGTTAGACAAAATATTCAGGATGAAGATATTATTAATAGATTAAATGACATTTTAAATAATAAAAATTATAATAATATTGTATTTATTATTAATGATTTATTAGAAGGCATATTTGAAAATTTAGGATATAAATTTGTATATAAAAGTTATGTTATTGAAGATTAACTGTTTTGGTTAATTCTTTTTTTGTTGATTTTTTTTTAGGAGTGTAGTATTATTTTAATAGATAGAGAGTGTGATTTTTATGTATAAGAACAAAAAAATATTTATTTTAGGTATGGCTAAAAGTGGGTATGAGGTTGCTAAATTACTTGCTAGTGATAATACTATTTTTATAACGGATATGAAAAAGCAAAATGAAGATCAAGTTAAAGAATTAGAAAAACTTGGTGTTACTTTTAAGATTCTTGATAATCCAGAAGATTATATTAATGATAATTATGATTTAATGATAAAGAATCCTGGTATTAAGTATGATCATAAAGCTGTAGTTAAAGCCAAAGAATTAGGAATACCTGTTGTTAATGAAGTGGAGGTTGCTTATCATTATATTGATAAATCGGTTAAGATTATTGGTATTACTGGTTCTAATGGGAAGACTACTACTACTAGTATTATTTATGAAATTATGAAGAAAGCCTTTGGAGATAGAGTAATACTAGCAGGTAATATTGGTACTCCTTTATCTCATTATGCAAAAGATATTAAAAAAGACAGTTATTTGGTAATGGAGATATCTGATCATCAGTTATGTGATATGTATGATTTTAAGACTAATGTATCGGTTATTACAAATATTTATGATTGTCATACGGATTTTCATGATAGTCATGAGAGATATGTTAATACTAAGAAAAAGATTTTTATGAATCATAATATTGATGATGTTAATATTATTAATTATGATAATTATGAAGTGATGGGGATTACCAGGGATATAGTGGGTGTTAATAAATATTTTTCTAAGAATAGTGTGGAGGACTGCTATTACAGTGATGGATTTATTTATTATGAAGGAAGAAGACTTATTGATGTTAATAAGATTATTTTAAAAGGAGAGCATAATTATGAAAATATTATGTGTGCTATTCTTGCTTGCAAAGTATATGGGGTAAGTGATGAAGATATTGTATCAGTAGTTAGTTCTTTTGGGGGAGTAGAACATAGACTTGAATATGTTGGGAATATTAATGGTAGAGATGTTTATAATGATTCCAAAAGTACTAATGTAGAGTCTACTAAAATAGCTCTTAGTAGTTTTAATAAGCCAACAATTTTACTTATGGGTGGTACTGATAGGGGGCATTCTTTTGATGAATTAAGAGATTATTTAAGATATACTAAACTTATTGTTACTTATGGTGAGACAAAGAAGAGAATTAAAGATTTTATGGATAATATTGGTATTAAATGTTTAGTAGTAGATACTTTAGTTGATGCTGTTAAAGCAGCGTATTCTAATTCTTTAGATGGTGATATCATACTTCTTAGTCCTGCTTGTGCTTCTTGGGATCAATTTTCTAATTTTGAAGAGAGAGGTAAACTATTTAAAAAAGAAATTTTTAAATATAAAGATAATAATGAATTCTTTTTAGATAAAAGTAAGAATATCTATATGATTGGTATTGGTGGTATTAGTATGAGTGGTATTGCCGATATATTGAAGTCATGGGGATATAAGGTAAGTGGTAGTGATAGAGTTGAATCTGATATAGTAGAAAAGCTTAGAAATAATGGAATTAAGGTATATGTACCGCAAACTGGTAGGAATATTGCTGATAATGTGGATTTTGTAGTGTATACTGCCGCTATTAAGGATGATAATCCAGAGATGATTGAAGCTAAGAAGAAAAATATTCCGATGATGGAAAGAGGTATGTTTCTTGGGGAAATTACGAAGTTATTTTCAAATACAATAGGTATTGCTGGGACTCATGGTAAGACTAGTACGACATCTATGGTTTCTTGTATTTTTTTGGAAACAGATATTGATCCCACTATTCAAGTTGGAAGTATGCTTAAAAATATTGGTGGTAATTATAGAGTAGGAAAGAGTGATACTCTGATAATAGAAGCTTGTGAATATTCAGATAGCTACTTATCATTTAAGCAGGAAAGTGCTATCGTACTTAATATTGATAATGATCATCTTGACTATTTTAAGAATTTAGATAATATTAAGAATTCTTTTTACGAATATGTTAGTCATTTGCCTAGCAATGGGTATTTGATTATGAATAATGATGATGATAATTCTATAGGATTAGAAAATCATACAAAGGCAAATGTTATCACATATGGTATTAAGAACAAATCTATGTTTATGGCTAAAGATATTAAATATAATGAGGATGGATGTGCTAGTTTTGATGTTTTATTTGGCTGTGAATTATTAGGTAATGTTTGTTTATCGGTACCGGGAGAACATAATGTATCTAATGCCCTTGCTGCGATTAGTATATCGTATATGTATGGAATATCTTTTGAAGATATTAAGAATGGTTTAAATAGATATTGTGGTGCTTCTAGAAGAATGGAGTATAAGGGCGAATTTAATGGTGCTAAAGTGTATGATGACTACGGACATCATCCGACAGAGATAGAAGCTACTTCAAAAGCGATACTAAAGAAAGAATTTAATAAGTCTTTTGTTATATTTGAACCTCATACTTATTCGAGAGTATATAAGCATAAAGAAGATTTTGCTAGGTCTTTAATAGGTTTTGATAATATTATTATTACAGATATATATGCTGCGAGAGAAAAGAATGAATATGGTGTTAAAGTTGAAGATATAATTGATGAACTTATTAAACTAGGAAAAGAAGCTATTCATATTAGTGAATATGAAGATATTATTAATTATTTAAAGAGTAAAGTTAGTGCCCGTGATATTATATTAACATTAGGAGCTGGTAATGTTAATAAGCTTGCTGATTTACTTGTTAATAAAAATGAATGATTTACTTTTTCATTCTTTTTTTTATTT
>DFLL01000013.1 GCA_002375205.1 Caryophanales bacterium UBA3620 | reverse complement strand
TGGGAAAAAAATTGACGAAATGAAAAGCTTAGATGATAATAATATTAAAGATAATGATATTATTGGTTTTATAAATGAATTAAGATGTGCATTAGATAAATTATCTAATAGTGAATATAATAGTAAACTTGGAAATGATATTAATAATATTATAAATAAATATAAAGATATTATTAGTAGGGAACTTAATAATAATATTACTAAGGAAAGATATGAAGAAATAGAAATAGGATTAAGAAGAGAGCTTCATCCATTAATTATAGAGATAGATAAGTATGCTAAATTAGATAAATATGAAGAGCATGGATTAAATATTCATAGGCAATTAGAGATATCTTTTGATTTAGTAAATGGTAAAAGATACTTAGATGAAGAATTAAATAATTATAATCATAAGGATATATTATTAGAAGTTATTAATATAATAAAAAGTATCGATAAAAAGGGATTAGATGACAGAACTAGAGAAAAAGTATATAGTGATATTAGAAATGTATTAATGGCTATTGAAAGCATATTAAATGTAACTGATGTTAGTGAAAAAGACAAATATATTCGTTTTATGGCAGCAGCTACTGTAATGTTTACTGAAGTAACTAATAATATAAATAAGTATATTAAAAGTATGGAAGAATATAATAATAGTTTTGGAAAAAAATAATTATTTAAGAAAATTTTAGACTTTGAATTTTAATGGACGTGATAAAAGGAATAAAGAGAAAATAATTAGTTTATTAAAGAAATATAATTTTGATAAAGAAGATTAAATAATTTTATCTGGAGCAGCGATGGTACTAAGAAATTTAAAAGATACCACTAATGATATTGATATAGCAGTATCTGATAAATTATATAATGAATTATTAGATAATTATAATTGTACATTTGAACTTAACGTTGATGGTTATGATGTATGGTATATAGATAATATTATTATTTTTAGTAATCACTTTTATAAAGAAGCAGAATATGATTGTTATAATGGATATAGGATTCAAACAAGAAATTCAATTAAAATACTTAAAAATAAGATGGATATAATTAAAGGTAAGTGATACCTTTATAAAAATATTCATTTTTTCTTTACTTGTTAGTTGGGTATACTTTTTAGTTACTTTTATTTTTAAAAAATGTTTATCAAGAAAAATATTTAAATAATGGATTCTTCTAATAGAAGTCTATGGAGGATTAACTTGTTAATCCGGGAAGCAAAGCGGTTTATAAAAAATATAATTAAAAATATATATAATTGTATTTTAAAAAAAAATATTTTGTGGTAAAATATAGTATGAGTAGGAAAGGTGGTAATAATATGGATAGTGTTCTTTTAGTTACTATAGCAGTTTCTTTTCTTTCAATTATCCTTATAATTATTACTGTTGTTATTATTAAAAGTAATCAGCGTAAGAAATATAAAAAAGAAGTTGAAAGATTAGATATTGAAAAGAATAATTTACTTGGTGTTCCAGTTCTTAGTGAAATATCTAAAGTTAAAGAACTTGTTAAAACGGATAATTTGAAAGACAAAATGGATGATTGGGATAGTACATTTAAACTTATTAGAGATGAAAAAATACCTTCTCTTACTGATTCTATTTCTGATGTAGAATTTATGATTGAAAGAAAAGAATATAAGGGCGCTATTAGAAAGATTGCTAATATTGAAATGGAAATTAGGTCTTTAAAAAAGATAACTGATAATTTACTTGAAGAAGTTAAAATGGTTACTAATTCTGAAGAAAGAAATAGATCTTTAATTACTAAATTAAAAATAGTTTATCGTGAACAGGAAAATAAATTTGATAGGAGTAAGAAAGAATTTGGTGATGTTGCTCCTTATATTGAAAAAGAATTTTCAGTAGTTGATAAATTGTTTGTTGAATTTGAGAGAGCTATGGATAATAATGAATATGTAACTGTTGAAAAGAAGATTAGTATATTAGATGACAAAATTAATAAACTTGGTAAGCTACTTGAGGATGTTCCTACTATTGTACTTATGGCTACGGTATTGGTTCCTAATAAGATTGAAGAAGCAAATATTTATTATTATAGAATGAAAAGGGATGGATATCCATTAGATTATTTAAATGTTGAATATAATATTAAAGAAATTAGGAATAAGATTGATAATATTATGGAAAATTTAAAAAAATTAGAGATGGGAACTTCTATAATTGAGCTTAAAACATTTATTGAATATTTTAATGATTTGTATAATGATTTTGATAAAGAGAAGGAAAGTAAAGATTTATTTAGACAAAATATTAAGGGACTTGGTTATAAGATAGAAAATATTAATAAAATAGTTAGAGATATTTATCTTCAAATTGATGATATAAAATTTAATTATAATTTATCTAATGAAGATATTAATAAATTTAGTTTACTTAATAAGAATTTAGAAAAAATAAATAAAGATTATAAAATTCTTGTTGAGCAGGGTAAGATGAAGACTTTTGCTTATTCTAAACTTATTGAAGAATTAGATGGATTATCGCTTAAGCTATCTAGGCTTCAAGATGATTTGGATTATCAACTTAGATCTATTACTAGTATGCAAGATGATGAAACGAGGGCAAGGGAACAACTTGCCACTATTGAGACACTTCTTAAGAAAGCTAAATATCGATTGAAAGAGTATAAAATACCTGTTATTCCTAGTTCTTATTATATAGAACTAACAGAAGCACAAGATGCTATTAGGGAGATTGTAAAAGAATTAGGTAAAAAACCTATTGTTATTAAAATATTAAATATTAGGGTAGATACAGCGAGGGATTTAGTATTTAAAATTTATAATAAGACTAATGATATGATTAAACTAGTTAATTTTGCTGAAAATATTATTGTTTATGGTAATAGATATCGAAGTACTTATGAAGAAATTGATATTGCTCTTACTAAAGCAGAAGAGTTATTTATAAGGGGCAAATATAAAGATTCTTTTGATATTTCATTTAAGAGTCTTAGTTTTATTGATAAAAATATTGGAGAAAAATTTAAGTATTAGTTGCTTTTTGAATTAATTTGTGTTATTCTAAAAGTAGAGTAAAGAGGAGGAAATAAAATGCAAGCAGTTTTAGATTTTTTATTAGAATATTATATTTGGGTTTTGGCGGTTTTATTAATATTACTTATTACAGTAATTGGGTTTTTAGCGGATACTAAGAAAAAGAAAAAATTAAGAGAAAAGACGATGAATGAAGGAAGTAGTAATATTAATACTGAGACTAATAATTTTAATAATATGAGTCAAGGAATGAATATGAATTTTAATAATCAGGTTAATTCTTTTGATCAAAATATGAATCAGAATATGAATAATAATTTATTTGAACCCAATATGACTAGTGGACTAAATAATAATATGATGACAAATAATATGGTTACCCCTGATATGAACATGGGAGTTAATCCTAGTCTGAACGATAATATGATGAATAATGGTTTTATGGCAGAGCCTAATATGAATGTTATGAATAATAACATAAATTCTGTTCCTAATGCTAATATGGGAACTGAGCCAGGTTTTAATAATGATTCATTCTTTGTTCCTGCATCTGAGCAAAAACCAGTTATTGAACCTAGAGAAGTAGTTACTCCTACTCCTGTTCAAATGAGGCCTATGGTTAATGAAGTTGTTAATCCAACTCCAGTAGTGGAACCTATTCCGATTGTAGAACCAACCCCTGTAGTGGAACCTATGCATGGATCATTAGTTTCTGATTCACCTATGAATGTAAATCCAGTACAGCCTATGGGAGTAACGATGCAAGCCTTAGCGGAGGAACCAGTTGTTAATCCTGCACCTACCATGACGACAACTAGTCCTATTAGTATTGTAAATGGACCTATGGTTAATCCAATACCTAATGCTCCTGTTAATACTCCTAGTGCTAATGTTAATGAACCGCAAATTAATGTTGTTCCTGAACCAATTCCTAATATGAATATGGTAAATCAGATGCCAAATAATAATATGCAAAATATTAATAATAATAATCTTGGTGTTCCTAATTTTGTAAATGGTATGCCACAGAATAATCCTAATGGACAAATAAATAATATTCAGTAATTAAAAAGATTTAGGGTTTCCTAAATCTTTTATATAGAAAGAGAGGAATAAATATGCAAGAAGAAAATAATAATAATGTAACTCCTTACCGAGCATCAGGTAATCTAAATACTTCAATAGGTATTCCTCAGATGAATGTTAATGATCCAATGAACATGAATATTCAGAGTGTTAATACTAATCTAGCCCAAAATAATAATGTTAATAATTATTCTCAAAATAGTAATAGTTTTAATGAACAAAATGATATGAATGTTCAAAGTAATAGTATTAATGGAAGTATTTCTTCGAGTGATGTAAAGCAAAATAATAATACTAATCTCGATGTAAATAGTGCAGTAGTTAATAATGATAGTCCTGTTAAAAGAGCGTTTGTTTCAAATAATACTAAAAAAAAGAAGGTATCTATTAACTTGGGGTCAGAATTTAAAATAGCTTTACTTATTATAGTTGTTCTTCTTGTTTTTATTTTTTTACTTCCTGTTATTACATCGTTATTTAATGATTAATATTGGATAGATATATTATTAAATCAAAATTATCATCTGTTGCCATAATATTTTTATGGTTTGTATGACATTTTTCACAGTTATAAATTATTTTGTAACTGTTTTTATATTTTTCAATACCGATTGGTTTCATTAATCCTTTACAAGTATTTTGTCTATCACCTGGATTTATATCTAGATGTTTTGAATATAAACAATAAGGACAATGGTCTCTAGCGGTATATCCTAGTTTTTTTACTTCTTTACCACAATTTTCACAAATAAAATTTTCATCAATCATATTAAACTTTTTCATAATCTAATTGTACCATATATTTAAAGAAAAAAATACTCTTTTTTTGAGTATTTTAGTAATAATATGGTCTATATGGATATACTGGATATACAGGGTAATAATTTGGATATGGTCTTTGATAGAAGAATGGTGATATTAATCCTCCCGTAATTCCTCCTAGTAAGAATGGCCCTAGGAATCCTCCTCCAAAACGATTATTATTAAATCCCGGTCTAAAACCAGGTCTCTTATTATACATAAGATTACTCCTTTCATAATATTATATTTAAAAATGTTAATAATGTGATTTGACAACTATTTAATTTTATGCTAATATATTAGCCGTCTTCTGAGGGGGTGAAATATTATGAGTAAAGAAGAAATAGAAAGCCTTTATTCAAAAAAAGCATTAAAGACAGCAAAAAGAATTCTTGGTGAATTTGGTTATCGTGTTCAGGGAGATGGCTTTGATAATACTATTAAAATCCTAGACGCTAATAATAACTGTTTAGAAAAAGGACATAATGGTTTTACTAACTCTAATATTAGAATACATTTAAATGGTTCCCGTGGTGTAGGATATGGTGATAAAGGTATTTTAATTTTCATCGAAGATAATTCGGGTTTATGTTTTCGCTATGAAGAGCGCACTATACTAAGCAAAGATAGTATGGATCCTGATGAATTTTATGTTGCGTTTGAATCGGACAATGATGTTAAACCTATTAAAATTTCCTTTAAGGTTAATTATGCTAATCCTCGTCCTAGTTTATACAAAGGAGATATTGGTATTGTAATTTACATAGATGGTGCGATTTATGATTATTATGAGATTTATTGTCGTTATAATCGTATAGAATGTTATCGTCATGATGAAGGAGAGCCTATTATCGGAAAAAATGTAAATATGATTAAATCAATTTTTCTTGATATGATTGATAAAGAATATCCTGATAATGAAAAATTAAAATTCTTTATCTTAAACTTATTAAAAGAGTACGAAAAAGTATTTGATAGATTAAATGAGCATTTTAGAACATATAAAGAATATTATATAGCAAGTCTTGAAAGAGAAGCTGTTGATTGCGATAAAGAAATAGCTAAAATAGAAAAGAAAAAGGAAAAAATTTTAGCTAGAAAAGCAAAATTACTTACTTGTGGTAAATAAAAATAATAAATAAGTAAATAGTGATAATTGAGTCACTATTTTTTTGCTAATAAACAATGCGAAAATAATTAATAATGTGATTTGACAACTATTTATTTTTATGCTAATATATTTGTTCATAAACAAAGGGGGAATATTTTATGACTGATATTAATTATATACTGAAAGATGATTCTAAAAATGATTACCAATTAGTTAAGGAACTTAGTATCTTTATTAAGAATTGGAATAAAAAAAACCTACCCGTTAATAAGGAGTTCGTTATTGGCGCTTTAAATATTGTTCTGAGAAACAGTGAGGTTAATTGCGAAACAATACGTATTAGCAGTAGTGTTAAGTCATATGCATATTATAATCATGTTAAGCGAGAAATTGGTATTAATGTGTCAAAATTAATTAATGATGCAAAAAAAGTAAATGTTGGGTTATTTAATTTTGATGAAGACGATATTAAAATAATTGTATATTTTTCTTTTATTCACTCAATCATACATGAGATTACTCATGCAAGGCAAGAGTATTTAGTTGCAACGGAAAAAAATCCTATTTACGATTCTTGTTTTACCTTGCAGAGAGAAAAACCGGAAACTTATATTTCTAACTATAAGGAAATATTGATAGAAAGATATGCTGAATTACGTGGCTATAGTATTGCATTTCAAGTATTGTCGTATATATATCCTATTGAAATAATTAATATATTTCAATTTACATTATGTTTTGTGTTATTAAATGGATATAAAGTAAAAGAAAATGGTGAAATTATTTCCGCTATTGAAAGCTATAATAGTCTAGTTGATAGAGTAGAAAATAAAGTAAATATTGATAGCAATATCGATATGCCGTTATATAGTAGACTATATCTTGGACTTCCAATAAGCCAAGAAGAGTATGAAAAAGTTAAAGACTTACCATTTGCTTTCGCTAAAAGAAGTGCTCCAAAAGTTGAAGTAAAGAAACTAATAAATAAAATGTAGAATATTTTTTTATTTGTAAAAATCATTTAAAAAAATAAATGAACATTTTAGATTATATAAAGAATATTATATAGCAAGTCTTGAAAGAGAAGTTGTTGATTGCGATAAAGAAATAGTTAAAATAGAAAAGAAAAAAGAAAAAATTTTATCTAGAAAATCAAAATTACTTCCTTCGGGTAAATAAAAATAATAAATAAGTAAATAGTGATAATTGGGTCACTATTTTTTTTGTTTGCTAATAAACAATAATACAAAAACACTTTATTTATTTTAAAAAATCTTGTATAATGAAGAAGAGGGAGAATTTATATGCAAGAGATTTTATTTAAGAGTGATGACATACTAGTAATGAGTTTAATTAATTATTTTATCACTGAAGAGAATTATAATCCTATGATCATACATGGACTTAATGATGAAATATGGCTTGAAAATTTAGATTGTGATTATAAGATTATAAGAATTGTATCTCATCATATTCATAATAAAGAACAACTTGATTTTGATAAGTTTAAGCTTGGTAAAATTGTTAAACAAGTTAAAAAGAAGACTTTTTCTTTTAAGGTAAAGGTTCTTAGCATATATACTGATATAGAAAATGAAAACTTTTTAACTGATGATGATGTCTTTATTAGTAAGGAGGAAGATATTAGTAATTCTAAACTTACTAATGTATTTCCTAATATTGTTAATAAAACTAAGCATGATGAAAATGGTATTGAATATTTTATTAAGATGAGTAATAATATTAATGCTAAAAATGAAGCTAAAGGGAAAGAAGCAGAAAAGATATTTTCTTATAAAAAACCTATTATTACTTATGGAATAATGGCTTTATGTATAGTATTATTTATGGCTATGTACTTATTTGGAAAGGGTTCTAGTGATATATATACTTTGTTATCTTTTGGGGCTAATTTAGATTTATTAGTTAAAGATGGACAAATATATAGATTATTTACTTGTATCTTTTTACATATTGGAATATGGCATTTAATATGTAATATGTATTCTTTATATATGATTGGTAAAGAAATTGAGAGTTTATATGGTAAGATTAAGTACTTAATTATATTTTTTGGCAGTGGTATATGTGGAAGTCTTTTATCAATTACTTTTACTCATAATACTGTATCTGCTGGGGCGTCGGGAGCTATTTTTGGACTTCTTGGATCACTATTATACTTTGGTTATTATTATAGGGCATATCTTGGTAATTCAATTAAAAAGTCAATAATACCTGTTATTGCGGTTAATCTTTTTATTGGATTTATGAGTACAGGTATTGATAATGCTGCACATATTGGTGGCTTAGTAGGCGGAATTGTTTTGTCAATGATGGTAGGTGTTCCAGGTAAAAGTGGTAAAAGAGATAATATTAATGGTATGATTTTAACTTGTCTATATATATTGTTTATTTGTTATATGGCTTTTAGATAGGAGAATGTTATGGATTATTTGAAAGATATTGAGGATAATTTCTTTTATGGTATTGATTTTGATAATGGAACTATTAATTCGTTTAAAAGATTTGATAATGATAATAGAAAAATTATAAATGCTTATAATGTTTCTGAAAAACTTGATACTTTTGCTTTGATTAAGTGTTTATATATTGAGTTTTTTATATTGAAATGTAATTTTTCTAAGACTAAATCAGAAGAGGATAGAAATCTTTTATATAATGATTTTAGGAGTAGAGTTGGTATTTCTTTAGCGGTATTTACTAATGATTTGTTGAAGAAGATAGGGAGAAGTATTGATATAGATAGATCTTCTAAACTATTTGAAATTTTTGATTCAGTAGGTGATGCCCTTATTTACATTTATAAATTATGTATGGACGAGTTTAAAGAGTATACTTATGTGGATGAAAATAAATTGAAAATGGAAGCTATACATGGGTATTTGAAATTGGTTCAAAATCATTTTGAACGGCATAGTGATGAATTTAATAGATCAATGGAGCAATATAGAAAATTGTTTAATTTGATTAATCAATCTTCTTTTGATGAATTTCTAGATACATTTAGGAAAGCTTATTATGAATTGTTAAAAGATATAGAAAATATAAATATTAAAGGTAATGTTAAGTAGTATATGTAAATATACTACTTTTTTTAAGGAGAAGATATGGATAAGATATATATTAAAGATGAGAGATTATATAGTGGTATGGATAAGTATTTAAAACCGGAATATGTTTATATTCAGGTAGAGAATAATGATAGTTATAATATTGGTGATTATATATATAAAAATGATATAAATTTTTGTAGCCCAGTTTCTGGTTATGTTGTTGGTTATGATTATAAATTTATTAATAGTACTACTAAGAGTAGGGTTATAGTTATTGAAAATGATTACAAAGAAAAACATAAGATTAATAAGTATGTTTTTAATAAAGAAAAGTTGTTTGATACTTTAATTGCTAATAATTTATTAGATATTTATGATGAATATGATATTAAATATTTAATTATTAATGCTATTGATTTTGAGCCTTTTGTTTTTTCTAAGAGATTTTATATAGAGAAAGACACTTCGGAAATACTTATGATAATTGATAATATTATGGATAAGATGAACATTGATAAAGCAGTATTAGCAGTAGTTAATGATTCAAAATATGATAATTTATTTAATTATATTGGTACATACCCTAATATTAAAATAGTGAAGGTTAATAATTATTACCCTGTTAGTAATAATAAAACCTTATTAAAAGAATTATTTGGAATATCTTATCATAAATCTAGTCTAGAAAAAAAGATATGGATATTAGATTTATTATCTCTAATGGATGTTAATAGTATTATAAAGAATAATAGAATAAGTAATGAGAAGATTATTACAATAGGTGGTAAAGGAATAACAAATACTGTTATTGTGGTTAAAATTGGTACTTCTCTTAAAGAAATTATTAAATATTTAGGTGGATATCGAATGAACGATATATCTATTACAATAGGAGGACCTCTTTCGGGTAGACAAATTAGTAGTGATGATATTGTTATTACTAGGGATATAGCAGCTATTTTTATTACTAAAGAACAAACAGTTAAGGAAAAGGAGTGTATATCATGTGGTAAATGTAATAGTGTATGTCCTATTCATTTGGTTCCTGTGTTTATTATGAAAAATATTAATAATATAAGTAACTTAAAAAAACTTGGTACTGAAAAATGTACTGAGTGTGGTTTATGTTCTTATATTTGTCCTTCTTATATTAATTTGAAGGATTATATAATTAAAGCTAAGGAGATGATTGCTGATGAATAATATCCTTTTTAGAAGTGGTAATAATATAGAAAAAAGTAATTATAAAGTAATCTTTCTATTAATAATATTTCTTTTATT
>DFLL01000004.1 GCA_002375205.1 Caryophanales bacterium UBA3620 | reverse complement strand
AGAATATACTACTACTATTATGGATAGTTCATTTAAAACTTTAATATTAATAGTGGACATTCTATATCTAATAATTATAACTATATTATATTTTATAGGTAAAAAGATATTTAAAAAAGGAGTTAATGTCGAATAATTAACTTCTTTTTATTTGCTATAAATTATATTAATATTATATATAAATAATCGGTATAATAAAGTATTTAAATTAAATTGACTTAACTAATCCTTTATAATAAAATGATTATGAAGGAGGATTATTTATGACTAATGAACAAGTACTATTAATTAGAGATGAGGATGGGAAGTATGTTCCCTATGATAGTTTAAACAATAAATTGTGTATACTAATAGGCGGAAAGAATGAAATATTAGAAAGGTTAAAAGATAATGTAGATAAATATTATAGTTATTTTGAAGATTTATATTTTGTTAATGAAAACACATTAGCATTGGGGATTTTTTTTAAAAATAAAACAAAATATGTCCTTTGTAATACTGAAGGAAAATTTATATGCAAATATGTTGAAAGATTTATTAAACCAAAAGACAATAAATTGAATAGTCATCTAATAGCATATAAAGATGGAAAGAAATATGGATTTATAGATACTAAAACAGGAAATATGTATGAAACCAAATGGCAACAGGTACATGACTTTAGCGAAGGTTTAGCAGCAGTACAAGATCCTGCCACTAAAAAATGGGGATATATCAATGAAAATTTAGATTTAGTAATAGCGTGCAGGTTTGATAAAGCTAAAGATTATAGTGAAAATATGGCTGCTGTATCTTTAGAAATAAATTCTTTAGCAGATCTTTCTAATGAAGAATTATCCCTATCTAAAGAAGACAAAGATTACATAATTAAAGAATTAAAACACGGAAGAATACATATTAATGTTTATGGAATTATTAATAAAAAAGGTGACTTTTTTGTTCCATTTATGTATGCTTATGCTGATAGATTCCAAGAGGAAATGATTTTTACAACAACATTTGGTGAAGAAGAAAAAACAGGTAATGGAGGGGCTTTTATTAATAAAGAAGGCAAAAGATATGATTATATACAGTATGCTCCTACTAGATTTTATGATGGAAGCTCTTATATACATATTGATGGTGGGCATTATGGACCAGATAAATTATATCAAATAAATATAGTAAATGACAAGCAGCAAATAAAAGAAATAGAATATGATGAATATATGAAAAAATATTTTAGTGGGCGTGATAGAAATAAATTTGATTATTTAAAACAACAGAATCATGGTATATATTATAGAAGTTCTCTAGATAAAAATGGTTATAGATTTAGTTTAACTAATGGGAAAAAATATGTTAATATAAGTCTTTATGATAATATTAAGAACAAAATAGAATCATTTTGTAAAGAAAATAAATTAGATGATCAAATATATGCATATGATTTTGAAAATGATGAAATTATTCCTATAAAACATTTTATTATTGGTAGTAGAAATATATTATCAGATGAAGAAGAAAAACCTTATGTAAAAAGAAAATTGAAATAAAAAGTTACTTATAAAGAAATACACTTAAGATGTAATTGTGAAGAAAAATAATACTTTTACAATAAGAATATAAGTTATATAAAGTATTATTATGATTTAAGTAAATGGAGAAATAACTTGTTAATCCGGGAGAGCGTTGTCGGTTAATAAAAATATGTCAAATATAAGTAAACTATTATAAATAATAGTTTACTTTTTATATATATTTTGATATCATAAAAAAGTGAGGTGAAAGATAAATGACAAAATATGTATATGCCTTTAAAGAAGGTAATGCAGATATGAGAAACCTTTTAGGTGGTAAAGGTGCTAATCTAGCTGAAATGACTAATATTGGTTTGCCAGTACCTCAAGGTTTTACTATTACAACAGAAGCATGTACACAGTATTATGAAGATGGAAGAGAAATTAATTCAGAAATTCAAAAGCAAATAAATGAATATATTTCTCTAATGGAAAAAGAAACAGGAAAGAAATTTGGAGATAAAGAAAATCCTTTACTTGTTTCTGTAAGAAGTGGTGCTAGAGCAAGTATGCCTGGTATGATGGATACTATTCTTAATTTAGGATTAAATGAAGAAGTAGTAGAAGTCCTATCTAAAAAAAGTAATAACCCAAGATGGGCTTGGGATTGTTACAGAAGATTCATTCAAATGTATTCTGACGTTGTTATGGAAGTTGGAAAAAAATATTTTGAAGAATTAATCGATAAGATGAAAACAGAAAAGAAAGTAAAACAAGATGTTGAACTTACTGCGGATGACTTAAAGGAATTAGCAAATCAATTTAAAGCCGAATATAAAGAAAAAATTGGTGAAGATTTCCCAAGTGATCCAAAAGAACAATTAATGGGAGCTATTAAAGCTGTATTTAGATCTTGGGATAATCCTCGAGCTAATGTATATAGAAGAGATAATGATATCCCTTATTCATGGGGAACTGCGGTTAATGTACAATCAATGGCCTTTGGTAATA
>DFLL01000042.1 GCA_002375205.1 Caryophanales bacterium UBA3620 | reverse complement strand
AACCTAAAACTATTTACTCAAAGCTCTGGAAAAAGAGAATATCAAATAAAAACGATATAAAGGTATATCTTTTGCTATAACATAAAGAACTAGTACATGGTAATGGAGAATTAGCCCTGCTAATTCTGGTAGCGTAGCGGTTAAAACATAAAATAATGTCAAATTAGTGTAAACACCCTTGTATAAATTATAAATTTGTAATATGCTTATAACATAAGGGAGTGTGATACAATGATTTATCCATCAATAGATAAAATACTTAATATTGTCGACTCAAAATATGCTTTGGTTTATATAGCTTCTGATAGAAGTAAACAAATGACTAAAACTGGATATTATCAAAAGCCGATAAGCGAGTATAAGAGTGAAAAAAATATTGGAAGGGCTTTAGAAGAAGTATATGATGGCTTAATTCATGTTGAGAAACACTAAAATGTTTCTCTTTTTTGTTGAAAAATGAAATGATTTAATGTATACTTAGTTTAGGTGATATAGATGTATTTTTTACTTGACACTTGTCAACATCCAACAGTACTTAGAACAATATATTTTGCTATAATAATTAGGGACATAATTTTTACTGTTATTCCCATTGGAATTATAGTAATGATGTTTATTGATTTTTCCAAAGCAGTAATAGCAGGCAAAGAAGATGAACAACAAAAAGCTGTAAAACTTATTCCAAAAAGAATAATGTATGCGGTAATTACTTTTTCTATACCATGGATAATTAATATTTTAATGAAAACACTTGAAAGTGTAAAAATAAAAGTGGCAATGGATTATAATACATGTATAACTAATGCTGAAAATGCTGAAGGAAATTTTGACTTTTATGATAATTTGCTTGAAGCAGAGGAAAAAGCCGAGCAAATGATTAATGATGAGAATAAAGGTAATGATTACTCTACTGATGACTTAACTCTTGATAGTATAATAGCTAATAATATTTATCAGAGTGATTCCAAGTGGGGAAGCTATCCTTTATGTACAAACAAAACAAGAGTGGGAAAAACAGGCGATAATAGAACGATATCTTTAGCAGGATGCGGTTATTGCTCTTTAACAATGATTCTTAGAACCTATGAAGGAAATAATATTACTCCAGATAGTGTAGTTGAACAAGTATGCAGTATTGGATATGGAAAATCTGGACATGCCGCTCCTGCCGACTTTGCCGCAATTGCTAAAAAACATGGTTTGAAATCTAAAGTTTATTATGTAGGAATAAATCCTAAGGATGATTTTGTAAAGACATTTGAACCGCTTCTCAAAGAAGGAAAAAGATTAATAGTAAATATGCCAGATCATTATATTTCAGTACTTGGAATAAGAAAAGACGGATATTTATATGTTGGAGATTCATCTTTGAGTAGAGATTATAGTAAAAAAGGTCCATATTCCCTTGGGGGACTTTATGATACCATTACTAAAAAGGGACCTCTATTAAATGTAACTGCCATATGGAAAGAATAGAAGGGAAGAAAAAAATGAAAAGATTATTAATTCTATTATCAATTTTATTATTAACTGGTTGCTCCGTAAACTATAATTTAGAAATAGATGGTGATTTATTCAAAGAAGAAATTACTGGAAATATTTATAAATATGAATTTGATGATATATCAGATATAAATGGCGATCATAATATATATTGGCTTCTTCATGATAGACAGACCGCTATTGATGATGAAGATAGTTTTTACGAGCAAAATATAAATGAGATAGGTGACAATGTTGAATTTAATTATAAATATAATTATAATAATAATTATGGAGCATCCAATATTTTAAATAAATGTTTTGAAAAAAAAACATTTGAGGAAACTAATGATTTATATATTGTTCACTTATATGGAAATTTTTACTGTCAGTATGCAGATGAAATAAAAGTTAATGTATCTAGTAAGTATGTCATATTTAATCATAATGCCGATAAAGTGGATAATAATATTTATACTTGGATTCTAAGAAAAAATGATGATGCAGATATTTCACTAGCAATTTCCAAAAACATTGAACCACTTAGAAAGAATAAAAAAAGTATTTTTTCCCCATACAGAATAATTACATTCATATTACTAATAGTTTTAATAATAGTTTCTTTATTTATATATATAAAAAGAAATAGAAAAAACAATTAACTATATATGTTGCAAATTAGTAGATCATCTAATTTAAAAATACCAATAAAAATAGTAGAGAGGTGTGTTAATGGTATTAATGATGCAATAACTATTAAGAGGAGAATCTATATGGCCGAAAATAATAAACATAATGATTCATATAGAAGAAGGTAATTAAATGGAAGATAATTATGAAAAAATAGATAATTTTTCAAAGTTAATAGAAGATTACTATAAACAAAAAGGTAAGGATGTAGTTTTTCACTTTCTACATGTAATAGTTAATTATACATATATTGATTTTCACAGTGAGTATATAGATGGAAATGATAATTGGAAATTAAAAGAAAGAGTTGAAAGAAAAAAAGAAAAACAAAGAATCTATGTACCAGTAATAATGAATGAAGAATATTACAAAGAAAACTTTAAAGGTAAAATTTATGATTATAATATGAATCCAATAGAAATTAAAGATAGTATAGATATTGGTAATACAGATGAATTTAACTACGATGAGTTTTATCAAAAAGTTTATTCAAACGTTCCTAAGGAATGCACAGTTATTAAAGATGATGAATTAAAAAGTATTGCAAATTTAAATGGCTATGATAAATTTGCATGGAAAATATATGATAGTTCTGTTGGACTACCTGCTATTGCATATGGTGGACCTAATTGGCATTATGAAATATATGGAGTTAAACAAGATAGAAAAACTATTAAATAGAATTAATTACCCTATATGGTAATTTTTTTTCTATATTTTCATATAGTTAAGTAATGAAAGGAATGATAAAATGAACGTAGATACAATAAAAGTATCATCAAAGTCTAATCCTAATAGTGTGGCAGGAGCTCTTGCTAATACCTTTAGAGAAAAAGGAATAGTAGAAGTTCAAGCAATAGGCGCTGGAGCACTTAATCAAGCCATTAAAGGAGTAGCTATTGCTAGAGGGTTTGTTGCTCCATCAGGAAAAAATCTAGTATGTACTCCAGCATTTATTGACATTAATATTGATGGAGAAGAGAGAACCGCTATTAAGCTAATAGTTGAAGCTAAATAAGCTTCTTTTCTTTTTACTTGAAAACAAAAAAATAGCGAACATTAGTTTCAAAATAATAAAAAAATATTGACACTCATAATTTAGATTTGTATAATATAAACTACAATTTAAAAATGCAAAAGCAGAAAGTTGGTGTAAGATGTATTTAGCATATAAATTTAGAATGTATCCAGACGAGATACAGAAAAAGAAAATTAATAGTATATTTGATGGTCAAAGATATGCATATAATTATTATTTATCAGAAATAAAGGAAAAGGGTAACAAATATGCTAATTATTACATACAAGATTCAATGAATAATTTAAAAAAAACAAATGAGTTAGTGGCACCCGTTAGACAAACATACATAAATAAAATAATATTTAGATTACAAGATAATTTAAAAAAGTGTAAAAATAGTAAATTTGGTTTTCCAAGATACAAAAGCTACTTAGAACGAAATAGTTTTACTATTAATGAAAATGATTATATTAAAGTTAATTTAAAAACAAGAAAAATAAAATTGCCAGACTTAGGTGAAATCAAAATAAGAGGATATCGTGATAGAACAAGTATTGATGGAATGGTCAGAAATGCAACAGTTAGTAGGGAGAAAAATGGTAAATATTATGTTAGCGTATTAGTATATTTGCCAGATGTAAAAAGTATTGAACCAACAAATATCGTTGGGATAGACCTAGGCATAAAGATGCTTGCAACATTATCAGATGGTAATATTTACGAAAATAATCGATATATCGAGAAATATGAAAAAAGAATAAAACGTTGTCATAAAGAACTTTCTAGAAAGCAGAAAGGAAGCAATAATTATTATAAATGTCGAAAAAAATTGAATATCTTATATACAGAACTATCTAATGCCAGAAAATATTATCTTCATAAAATAACAAAAGAAATTACTGATAACTACGATATTATTACTTGCGAAAAACTAAGAACTCAAGAAATGATTGAAAATACGAATCTATCTAAAAAAATATCAGATGTAGAATTTAGTGAAATACTAAGACAGTTACAATATAAGTCAAAACGGAAAGGAAAGCGCTTCTATCAAGCAAGTGAATATTACCCGTCTAGTCAGACTTGTAGTGTCTGCGGTCATATAGATAAAAAATATAAAGATTTAGGTGAAAGGACATATGAATGTAATTATTGCCAAAATATTTTAGATAGAGATTTAAATGCAAGTATAAATATTATGTTTGAAGGATTAAAGTTATTTATGAAAAATAGATACTTGAAAAAAGCATATAAAAGAATATAATAAAGAAGATATTAATTACTACTAAGAAATAAATACTTAGTTTAATATATAAGTACGGTGGCTACCATCGGATTTTAAGGCTGTGGAGAAGTCTGGTTACAGGGTCTATGAAGCAGCAATGAAACTTTTATTATTTTTATTATTAATAATACTGATAAACTTTTCTGGTACTACATGTGCGTAGTGGCTATGCTTCATAGGTTCACTTCTTAGACATATACTAATTATAGGGTAGTTATTATCAAAGAAGTGGTTACCTAGAGTAGGCATAAATCCACTCCTTTGACAAAACTATCAAAAAAAACAAAAAAAGTATTGACTATTATTTTTAAAAATGATATATTAGTTTTGTTCTTGAAAGAGGAGTTTTGTCATGCACAAAACTTATATTTAAGATTAAAAATGAAACACCAGGATATGTGTAAGAAAGGAGTGAGATTATGCCTACAATAAATCAATTAACAAAGAAACCTAGAAAGAAAAAACCAAACAGAAGTAAATCTCCAGTATTATTAATAGGAAAAAATAGTATCCAAAAGAAGACTACAGTACAAGTTTCACCTCAAAAAAGAGGAGTATGTACTCGTGTTGGTACTACTACACCTAAAAAGCCAAACTCAGCACTTCGTAAATATGCTAGAGTAAGACTTTCTAATGGTATGGAAGTTACTTGTTATATTCCAGGTATCGGACACAACTTACAAGAACACTCAGTTGTTCTAATAAGAGGCGGAAGAGTAAAAGACCTAATCGGTGTTAGATATCACATCATTAGAGGTACTTTAGATACTGCTGGCGTACAAAATCGTAAACAAGGTAGAAGTAAATACGGCGCTAAAAGAGACAAGAAGTAATAACAACCCATGAATATAAGGCAAAAAATAAAGATAATAATATTGGAAGGAGGAAGAAACTATGAGAAAAAGAAGAGCTACAAAAAGAGATGTACTAGCGGATCCAATATATAATTCAAAAGTAGTTACCAAACTAATCAATCACGTTATGAAAGATGGTAAAAAAGGTACTGCTCAAAAGATTATATATGGAGCTTTTGATATAGTTAAAGAAAAAACTGGCGAAGATGCTATGGTAGTATTCGAAAGAGCAATGAATAACATCAAACCATCTCTAGAAGTAAAATCTAGAAGAGTAGGTGGAGCAAACTACCAAGTACCAGTAGAAGTAAAAGCAGATAGAGCGCAAGCCCTAGCATTTAGATGGCTTGCTCAATATGCAAGATTAAGAAATGGCCATTCAATGGCTGAAAACCTTGCAAATGAAATAATTGATGCATCAAACGGAACAGGTGCTTCAGTTAAAAAGAGAGACGATACTCATAAAATGGCAGAGGCTAATAAAGCATTTGCTCATTATAGATGGTAAGAAAGGAAATAAGAATTATGGCTCGTGAAATAAGCTTAGAACATACAAGAAATCTTGGAATCATGGCTCATATTGATGCAGGAAAAACAACTTGTACTGAAAGAATTCTATTCCATACACATAAGATTCATAAAATTGGTGAAACACACGATGGTGAATCACAAATGGACTGGATGGAGCAGGAACAAGAAAGAGGTATTACAATAACTAGTGCTGCTACTACTGCATTCTGGAAAGGCTATAGATTTAATATAATCGACACTCCGGGACATGTTGATTTCACCATTGAAGTACAACGTTCCCTTAGAGTATTAGACGGTGCTGTTTTACTAATCGATGCTCAAGCCGGAGTAGAACCACAAAGTGAAACAGTATGGAGACAGGCAAACGAATATAACGTACCTAGAATCATCTTTGCAAATAAGATGGATAAAATGGGAGCAGACTTCTATTACAGCTTAGGTACAATAAAAGATAGATTAGGAGCTAATAGTGCAGCTCTAGAATTACCTATTGGCGCAGAATCTGATTTTAATGGTGTAATTGACCTAGTTACCATGAAAGCATACCACTTTGATGGTAAACAAGAAGAAAATTATACCGAGATAGAAATTCCTGAAGATATGAAGGAAAAAGCATTAGAATATCGAAACAAATTAATCGAAGCCGCTGCTGACTTCGACGAAGAATTAATGATGAAATATCTAGATGGCGAAGATGTAACAGTAGAGGAACTAAAGAAAGCAATCAGAACTGGAGTATTAAAAGCAGAATTCTTCCCTGTAATGTGTGGAACAGCACTTGGCAACATGGGAGTAAAACTACTTCTTGATGCCGTAGTAGACTACTTACCAGCTCCAACTGATATCGAAGCTATCGAATGTACTGATCCAAAAGGAAATGTCGTACTTAGACATCCTTCAGATTCAGAACCATTCACAGCGCTTGCATTTAAGATAGCTACTGACCCATTCGTAGGAAGATTAACATTCTTTAGAGTATACTCTGGAACACTAAAAAGTGGTTCATACGTATTAAACTCAACTAAAGATGTCAAAGAAAGAATTGGTAGAATCCTATTAATGCACGCTAATCACAGAGAAGAAATTCCTGAAATCTATGCTGGAGAAATCGGAGCAGCTGTAGGACTAAAGAATACTACTACCGCAGATACTCTATGTGATGAAAAGAAACCAGTAATCATGAAAGGTATGGAATTTCCTGAACCAGTTATTAGTCAGGCCGTTGAACCTAAGACTAAAGCTGACCAAGAAAAGATGGGACTTGCCCTTCAAAAATTAGCAGAAGAAGACCCAACATTTAGAATGCATACCGATGAAGAAACTGGCCAAACAGTTATCTCAGGTATGGGAGAATTACACCTTGATATCATTGTCGATAGAATGAGAAGAGAATTTGGCGTTGAAGCAACAGTTGGTGCTCCAATGGTTGCATACCGTGAAACAATTACCCAAATGGGTGAATGTGAAGGTAAACACATCAAACAATCAGGTGGTCGTGGACAATACGGTCATGTATGGGTTAGATTTGAACCAAATCCAGAAAAAGGATACGAATTTGTCGACAACATCGTTGGTGGAGTTGTACCAAGAGAATACATTTCCGTTATTGATAAAGGTTTACAAGATGCAATGCAAACTGGTATCTTAGCAGGCTACCCAATGGTAGATGTTAAAGCAACATTATTTGATGGATCATACCATGATGTTGACTCATCAGAAATGGCCTTCAAGATAGCAGCATCACTTGCATTAAAAGAAGCAAGAAACAAATGTAAACCAGTACTACTTGAACCAATCATGAAAGTAGTAGTAGTAGCCCCAGACGAATACACAGGAGCAGTAATTGGTGACTTAACTGCAAGACGTGGAAAACCACAAGGACAAGAGTCAAGAGGTAATGCAATTGCCTTCACAGCAATGGTACCACTAGCAGAAATGTTTGGATATGCTACAAGTTTAAGAAGTTCTACACAAGGACGTGGAACATATGTTATGGAACTAGACCATTATGAAGAAGTTCCAAAATCAATCTCTGATGAGATAATCAAAAAAAATGGTGGAAATAACTAAAAACACCTTGAAATATTCCAATAATATGGTAAAATAAATATGTATATTAAAGAAAGAGAGGAAATTAATTATGGCAAAAGAGAAGTTTGACAGATCAAAACCACATGTTAACATTGGTACAATCGGCCATGTTGACCATGGTAAAACAACATTAACAGCCGCTATTACAAAAGTATTAGCAGCTAAAGGAGGAGCAGACTTTGTAGATTACGCTAATATCGATAAAGCTCCAGAAGAAAGAGAAAGAGGTATTACAATCAACACAGCACACGTTGAATACCAGACAGAAAAGCGCCATTATGCCCACGTTGATTGCCCTGGACATGCTGACTACGTTAAAAATATGATCACTGGTGCTGCACAAATGGATGGCGCTATCCTAGTAATTGCTGCTACTGATGGACCTATGGCTCAAACTAGAGAGCACATCTTACTTGCTAGACAAGTTGGTGTACCTAGAATGGTAGTATTCATGAATAAATGTGATATGGTTGATGATGAAGAACTACTAGACTTAGTAGAAATGGAAATCAGAGAATTACTTTCTGAATATGGATTTGATGGAGATAATACTCCAATTATCAGAGGTTCTGCTCTTAAAGCTCTTGAAGGCGAAGAAAAATACGTTAAAGCTATCGAAGAACTTATGGATGCAGTTGATGAATGGATTCCAACTCCTGAAAGAGACAATGCTAAACCATTCTTAATGTCAATTGAAGACGTATTCACTATTACTGGTAGAGGAACAGTTGTTACTGGTAGAGTTGAAAGAGGACAATTAAAACTTAATGATACAGTTGAAATCGTTGGTCTAAAAGATACTAAATCAACAGTAGTTACTGGTATCGAAATGTTCAGAAAACAACTAGACTATGCAGAAGCAGGAGACAATGCTGGTGTACTTCTTAGAGGTATTGACAGAAGCGAAGTTGAAAGAGGACAAGTTCTTGCTAAACCTGGAACAGTTACTCCACATAAGAAATTCAAAGCACAAGTATATGTACTTTCTAAAGAAGAAGGTGGAAGACATACTCCATTCTTTACAAACTACAGACCTCAATTCTATTTCAGAACTACTGACGTTACTGGTGTTGTAACCCTTCCAGAAGGAACAGAAATGGTTATGCCTGGAGATAACGTTACAATGACAGTAGAATTAATAGCTCCAATCGCAGTTGAAAACGGAACTAAGTTCTCAATTCGTGAAGGTGGACACACTGTTGGTGCTGGTTCAGTTACTGAAATTGTTGAATAGTAAAGTTAAAGATGCTCGAAAGAGTATCTTTTTTTCTTATGTTTTAACCGCTTTGCTAACGGATTAACAAGTTAATCCGCGGAAATACTTCTACTAGAAATATCCATTAATAAAATTTTACTCTAGATAAACAGATATGAACTTATGTTTGACTTTTTAATTACTTTATGATATTATATAGCATCGAAAAGAGGGGGATAATATGAAAAAAAACAAAAATCCAATTGATGAAGTGTTATTGATGAAATTGTTTAAAGAATATAGCGAAGTAAAAAAAGCATTGAATAGCAATATAAAAAATGAAGGAAATGTTTCATTAGTAAAAAAAATAGTTTTAAAAAAATTAATGAGAAGAAGTGTATCCATTAGAAATGAAATAATTGAAATGAATATTCCATTAGTAGATTACATTGTAAAAAAATATTTTAGTGATATTGGAGTAGACCAAAATGAAATGATATCAATAGGTAATTTTGGACTTATTAAGGCTGTAGAGACATATAATATGGATTATGGAACTAGATTTAGTATATATGCTACTACTTGTATATTAAATAAAATAAAAAATGATTTAAGAAATGTTATAGGTATGAAGAATATTCAATATTTTTATCCAATTTTAAAGGCAAAAAATATAATAGAAAAAACAACTGGGATAAAACTTGAAGATAATATATCAGAATTAGATAGTATATTAGAAGAAGATATATTTGTAACTGATAAAATAAAGGAAAAACTTAAGGATTATTTACTAAATAGAGATTGCAAGTATAATGAACATAATGTTACTGGATCAAATGAGATAGAAGATACTTCTATTGATAATGTTTTAATCGAAGAAATGCAAAAAGAACTTGATAATTTACCTGAAAATGAAAGAGAAGTATTAAGGCATAGATATGGCTTCTATGGTAGTGTTCATACGCTAGATGATATAGGAAAATATATGGGCTGTTCACATCAAAATATTTCAAGCACAGAAAAGAAAGCATTAAAAAAAATAAGAAAGAAAATGGAATGTATATTTTAAGATGGAGAAGTTCTATCTTTTTTTTGTATAATATTATTAAAATATTCCATACTATCACTAGGAGGCAATTATGGCAAAAGATAAAGAAAATACAGAAGTAAATGTTTTAGATGAATTAAATAAAGGTGCCTGTATGGGTAAAGATGCTATTCATTATATAATGGATAAAGTAGAGGATGACGCACTAAAGAAAGAATTAAATAGACAGTATCATAAATATAAAGTAATATCTGATGAAATCCATAGACTATATCCAGAGTATGCCGAGGATAATGATGAAGAACCACATGAAACTAATGCTATGACAAGATTCATGACATGGTCTGGTATTGAAATGAAAACCATGAATGATGATTCTACTTCTCATTTAGCCGAAATACTTATGCAAGGAACAAATATGGGTATTATCGAAGGAAGAAGACTTCTTAACCATAAAGGAGAAGATAAAGAAGTAAATAAACTCTTGGATGAATATGTAACTATGCAAGAAGAAGCAGTCGAAAAATTAAAGGAATTTTTATAGAACAAGAAATTGTTCTTTTTTTATTGACATTACACTTGTACTTAGAATATAATAAATATTAATTGAAAGGAAGTAATGTGAATATAAATGGGAAAATATGATAAAGAATTTAATGAACTTAAGTTACTAGCGGATTCTATATGGGAAAAAGCAAAAAAACTATTAGGCGAAAGGGCTGAATATGATTTATTTAAGGGAAGCAATATTTTTAAATTAACTTCTCAAGAAGGACATTATGTTATATTAGAAATAACAGACTGTGATCATGTAGTATTAACATTTTATGATAGAGATGATAATAAACTATTTTTTGCAGAAACAGCTAGGGAGTATATTATACGTGAAAGTGAAAATGGATTTGCTCTTAAATACATATCATCCTTTAAACCTTTAGAGATAATGGACTATATTAATATTTTTAAAAAATTAGAATTTGATAAGGTCAAATTATTATATAGTTATTATAGAATTCATGATATTAGGCAGCTTATAAAAACGACTTTTGGTATTGAAGAAGATGAACTTTCAGTAAGTGATTCATCTTATCTTTGCATTACACCTAAAATTACAGAAATGCTATCTGCAGTTATTAACGGTAGGTATCATGTAACTAGTAGTATCCATAATTGTGAATATTTTGAAAATATTATAGATGGAGATAATACACATGTATCATTTAGGGTAAATAAATCTGATATTATTGAAATGTTTAATTTAGAAATTGATTTAGGATATGAAGAAAAATTAAGAATTAGGAAATATGAAAAAGATTATATGTTTTTCTATAAAAAAGGAAATTTTGGTAGAGAAATTAAAGTATCTTTTGAGGATGAACGTAGTTCATTGATATTAAATGAATTAAAGAGTATTGCATTGTATGACTGGGATAACATGAACAAGTGGCCTAAGATAAAGATAGACTATAGTCATAATAAATTAGTGGATAGTGAAAAAAAGAAATTATATAGTATATCTATATATGGAGAAAAAGAAATAGACTTGGTTGAACAAAAAGGAGTTGAACATATTTTAAACTACCCTGAAGTTAGAGACTTTATTATATTTATTATTAATATAATTGAGAATAAACTTACAAAGGAAATTAAAGAATACATTCTTGACCATAGATATTTTGGTTATGTGACTAAGTATGTTTATAAGAATGAAGATTTTAGTGATGATAAAATTAAGGATATTTTCAATAAAATTAAAGAGACTTATCATAAAGGTGGTAATAGAACATCAGATTTAATAATTGAAAAAATTGAATCAATATTAAAAAGCGGTTGCAGTGAATCAGAAAAGACAGCAAAAATTGAAAGCTTATGCCGAGATATGAGTTCTAGTACAATTGAAGAAGTAAGTAGTTATATTAATCGCAATGAAGCGGGAAAAAAACTAGAGCTTAAATTAAAATAATTTATATAGGATAGTACTAATATTAGTACTATCCTTTTTATAATTTATAGGTTAATACAAAAAAATAAAAAAATTTTAAAAAAAGTGTTGACAAAATAAAATGTTTTTAATATAATGTTAATAACAGAAGGAAAAATAGAATTATTTTTTTGAGAGATGATATTAACAAAAAGATAATAACAAAAACTTCTGAAATATTTTGGTTGATGTTATTAATAAAAAGTTAATAACAGGAGGAGGAGATTATGAAATTAGAAAACAATCAAATTAGAGAAGAAGAATTAGAAAGGGTAGAGGAAGCTGTATTTGTTATCGACATGATAAATGGCTTTGTAAAGTTTGGCTCATTAGCAGCTCCATCAATTATGCGAGTAGTTCCTTTTCAACAAGAAATACTTGAAGAGAGTGAAAACAAACCAAATTCAATAAATGTTTTTGGAGATGATGATCACGGAAATAATGCAAGGGAATTTTTAACTTATGGTTCTCATGCTAATAATGATGAAGAGAAAAAGGTAATATATGAATTAGAAAGATATAAAGCTAGTGGCTTAGAATTTAAAAAGAACTCAGTAAATTTAATGTTAGCTCCAGGTTTTATTTCATTTCTTGATAAATTAAAGAATCTAAAAAAGGTATATATAATGGGTTGTTTATCAGAAGTTTGTGTATCAAGGTTTACTTACACTATTAATGAATATTTTGATGAGACAAATCGCGATGTTGAAGTATGTGTGTATGCAAATGGTATTGATACAAATAATGCTCCTGGACATAATGCTGATGAAGTAACAGAAACGTCTTTACAAGATATGAAAATGAATGGAGTAAAAGTATTAAAAAGAACAAGAAAATTAAATAAAGTAGGAGATGGTATTAATGAAAATATATAATGGTTATGAAAGATTACCTAGAAATTATACATTATTAACAGATGAATATGAATATACAATGTCAAATGGTTATTTACAAAAAGGAAAAGATAAAGAAGAAGCGGTCTTCGATGTATTTTTTAG
This sequence comes from Caryophanales bacterium UBA3620, assembly GCA_002375205.1. GTDB lineage: Bacteria > Bacillota_I > Bacilli_A > RF39 > UBA660 > CAG-302. The sequence continues at coordinate 5,894 of DFLL01000042.1, read as the reverse complement.
AAAAATACCAAATGGTGGTGGATATGCTGTTATGGCTGGATTAGATAAAATAATTCCATTTATTGAAAATTTAAAATATGATGAACAAGCTCTTAATTATTTTGAAAGAAATGGTTATCCTAAAAATTTTATTGAGGAGTTAAAAAAGTTTAAATTTACTGGAGACCTATATGCAATTCCAGATGGTACACCAATATTTCCTAATGAACCCATTATAACAGTTAAAGCTCCTATTATTGAAGCCCAAACAATTGAAACAGCAATACTTGCAATTGTCAATGGAGCAATTTCTCACTCTACAGGGGCAAGAAGAATTGTTGAATCAGTACCTAAAGGAGCAGAAGTTATTGCAATGCCAAAAGTTGGCGTAATGGAGTTTGGTGCTAGAAGAGCAGATGGATTTGAAGCAGCAATTGATGCATCTATTTATGGAATTATGGCTGGATGTATTGGAACTAGTAATGTGATAGCAGCAGATATGCTAAATATGAAAGCTATGGGAACAATGGCTCACAGCTGGGTTGAATCATTTCCATCTGAATTAGAATCATTTATGGCTTATGCCGATATATATCCTAATAATTGTTTACTTTTAGTAGATACTATAGATACATTAAGAAGTGGTGTCCCTAATGCGATAAGAACATTTAATTATATGAAAGAAAAGGGTATGAATATTAACAATATTGGTATTAGAATTGATTCGGGAGATTTAGCATACTTATCTAAAATGGCTAGAAAGATGCTTGATAATGCAGGATTTTCTCAAGCTAAAATATGCTTAAGTAATGGATTAAACGCAGAGAAAATCGAATCCTTAACTATGCAAGGAGCAGTATTTAATAGTCTTGGTGTAGGTGACAATATTTCTAAGCCTGAAGGTAATGTTGGCTGCGTATATAAAGAAGTTGGATTATATGAAAAAGGCACTTTAATTCCAAAAATTAAATTAAGTAATGACACTATTAAAATTGTTAATCCTGATTTTAAAAAATTATATCGTGCGTATGATAAAAAGACAGGTTATGCACTAGCGGATATTATGACAAGAAGAGATGAAAAAATATCTAAAGATAATTTAATAATTGTTTCACCAATTGATAGTTTAAAGAGAACAACAATTTCTGATTTTGAGTTGGTTGAATTACAAAAACCTATATTTATTAATGGAGAGTTAGTATATAATGATCCTGATATAAGAACAAAACAAACATATTGTAATGAACAAATGGCTACTATTTATCCAGAAGTAAAAAGAACTATGAATCCACATGAATATTATGTTGACGGCACAGAAAATTATGTAGTATTTAAAAATGAAATGATAGAAAATGCTAAAAAGTTAGTAAAAAAAATAAGTTAGGAAATGTTTATGAGAAAAGAGAAACTAGAAGAATTAAAATACTATTTAGAAGAACTAAAAACTATTAAGGTAGAAGAAAGAAATATTACTAGGCCTTTTGTAACTACGATAGGATATAATTGTTATCTAAATAATGGTAGAATATTACCAAGAGAAAAAATAACTAAAGGAGGTAATGATGGCAGTGCTGTAATCATTGTCCCAGAAGTAAATGGTGAATATCTTACCGTTATTGAACCTAGAGTATTTACAAGATATAAAGTAGCAGTAGGGTTTCCAGCTGGATATATTGAAAAAGGAGAGAACCCTAAGCTAGCAGCTTTAAGAGAATTAAAAGAAGAAACAGGTTATGTATCAGAAAATTTAATAGAACTAGATTCATATTACCAAGATGAAGGAATAAGTAGTGCATATAATCATATCTTTTATGCTAAAAATTGTAAAAAAGAATATGATCAAAATCTAGATGAAGATGAAGTAATTAGATATATGCTATTTAATTATGAAGAATTATTAGAATTAGAAAGAATGGGCTATCTAAATGGAGCTAATTCTAAACTAGCATTAACAAGAATTAAGAAGATAAAGGAGTGATAAAGATGTTTGATGCTAAAAAAACTACTGAAGAAATAGTTAAGTTTATTAGAGATTATTATAAAAAGAATAATCTAAAAGGAGCCGTATTAGGAATAAGCGGAGGAAAAGATTCTGGAGTAGTTGCTGCTCTCTTAGTAAAAGCTTTAGGTAGTGAAAATGTAATTGGTTTAACCCTACCATGTCATTCTAAAGATAAAGATGCAAATCTTGCTAAAAAGGTAAGTAATTATTATGGTTTCAAACTATTAAATATTGATTTAACAAGTGCTTTTGATATCTTTAGAAAAGAAGTGTTAAAATTAGGTGATTTTACAGATGCTGAACTTAAAAATAGCGATATTAATCTAAAACCAAGACTAAGAATGAGTGCTTGCTACTTTATGGCCGCTTTAATGAGTGCTGTGAATGGTGGTGGCTATTTAGTAGCAGGAACTTCTAATAAATGTGAACTTTATGTAGGTTACTTTACTAAAGGTGGAGACTCTGTTCATGATATTGCTCCTATAGCGGATCTAACTGTCGAAGAAGTAATTAAAGTAGGAGAATACTTAAATGTACCAGAAGAAGTATTATACAGAACTCCAGATGATGGATTATCAGGACAAACTGATGAAGAAAAATTAGGAGTTACCTATAAAGATATTGCTACATATATGGATGGCGGAGAATTAGCAGAAGAAGTATCAAATAAAATAAAAATACTACATAATAGTAATCTACATAAATTTAATATACCTACTTATCGAAAAAATATTTAAATAAAAGAGTGATTAAACATGAATACATATAAATTAGAAATAAAAAATAATGATTTTCTAAATATATTAAGTAAATATTATACTCAAATATTAGGACATCCTTGTAATGTAAAAGAAAAACATGAAATTGATTATGGTAGATATGGAGATAAATCTGCCAGAATTAATATATATTATGAAGAAACAATTGATATATTAGGATATAAAGCTACTAAAACAACAACAATATCTAAAGAACAAATAGAAGACATTTTTAATGAATTAATTAAGTCTTATGGATTAGGAATTGATACAATGCTATATAACTCGGGAGTTAGAATAGAAGGATATTATTGTGATGAATATGAAACAGCTTATTTTAATGGTATAACATTATCATTAAAAGAAAGAAAAAATAATTATACAAAAAAAAGGAATTAAATTAGGAGACTATATGAAAATAGGTGTATATGTCGGAAGCTTTGATCCCTTTCATAAAGGACATGAAAATATTATTTATCATTTATTAAATAAAAAATACGTAGATAAAGTAGTAATAATTCCTACCTTAAGTTATTGGGATAAAAATATTAAAACAAGTTTAGAAGATAGAATTAATATGATTAAAAATATTGAAGATAGTAATATCGAAGTAAATACTAGTTTAAATGCATATGAATATACATATGAAATAATGGATGAATTAAAAAGACAGCATCCCGAGGATAATCTCTACCTCATAATAGGAGGGGATTCTCTAATTAACTTTAACAAATGGAAAAAGGTCGATAATATTCTTGAAAACAATATCCTCGTAATTCCAAGAAATAATATTGATACCAATAAATATATAAATGAATTTAAAGAAAAAGAAAAATTTATTGTAGTAAGCGATTTTTATCAAGATGTATCTTCTACTATGATTAGAGAAAAATTATTGAGTAAAGATTATAATAATCTAGATAAATATATAAATAAAGAAATACTAAATTATATAAAAAATAATAATTTATATACTTCATAATAAAATATCTATGGTAAAATAAAGATATATGAAAGAAGGTATAGAAAGTGAAAGAAATAATCGAAAAATTAACTAAATTAGAAAAAACAATTAGTACCATGGAATCATGTACTGGTGGTGGAGTAGCTAATGCTATTACTAATATTGAAGGAGCAAGTGTCGTACTAAAGTTTAGTGCCGTAACTTACTCTAATGAATATAAAATAAAAATGGGAGTAAGTAGTGAAGTAATTGACAAATACTCTGTTTATAGTAGTGAAACTGCTGATGAAATGAGTAAAAATATAAGTATTTTTGCTAACTCTAATTATGGAGTAGGTATTACTGGAAAATTAAATAGAGTAGATGAATTTAATCCATATGGAGAAGATAATATTGTTTTTATAAGTATCTATGATAAAGATAAAGATAAATATTATAAAGAAAAAGTAGAGGCTACAATGCCATCTAGAAAAGAAAATAAAGAATTAGTAATAAACAAAATAATCGAAATGCTACTTAATGTAATAGGAGAGTAATGAAATTTAAAATATTTACTAATAATAAAGAAATATCTAATAAACTAAAAGAAGAAGTAAAAGAAAAACTAATAAGTAATGGTTTTACCCTTGATGAAGAAGATTATGACCTAGCTATTGCTATTGGTGGTGATGGATCTTTTCTTCATATGGTTAAAGACACTAATTTTAATACTAATATTTTATATGTAGGTATTAATGCAGGTACATTAGGATTTGCTCAAGAAATATCTATTGATAGTATTGATAATTTTATTGAAGATATAAAAAAAAATAATTATAAAGTAGATTATATTGGTATTGAAGAGATAAAAGTAAATACAAATAATTCTACATCATACTTTAATGCTTTAAATGAAATTGTTGTAAGAGATAAAGAATTAAATACATTATTATGTAATGTAATGATTGATAATTCCTATTTAGAAAAGTTTATCGGAGATGGTCTTCTTATTTCTACTTCTTTTGGTTCTACTGCCTATAATCTAAGTTTTGGAGGAGCAATCATTTATAATACCTTTCATACTTTAGAAATAACTCCTATTGCCCCGTTAAATAATAAAGCATACCGAACACTATTAAATTCAGTAGTAGTACCATCAGATAAAAAGATTACTTTAATTCCAGATAAAAAAAGTTTATTAATTACAATCGATGGAGAAAATAATTATTATGAAGATATTTCCTCTATTGAAATATATATGGAAAATAAAACTATTAAGTGTTATCGTAATATTGATTATGATTTTTGTAAAAAAATTAATGAAAAATTTCTTAAATAATGGTACAATAAAACTAAAGAAGGTGTAAATATGGATGGAAAGACTTATAATAGCGAAGAAGAATTTTTAAAAGATTATGATCCAAGTAAATTTGACAGGTTAGCGGTAACTACTGATATCTTAATATTTAGTATATCTGAAGAATATGAAGATAATTATCGAAAACTAAGTAATAAACATTTTAGTGTTTTACTTGTTAAAAGAGATAATTATCCCTATAAAGATAAATGGTGCTTGCCAGGAGGCTTTATTAAAGTAGATGAAGATATTGAAGATGCTCCTATTCGAATACTAAAAAATGAAACAGGTATCTCTGATATCTATTTAGAACAATTATATACATATGGTGGAGTAGATAGAGATCCTAGAATGCGTGTTATATCAACCTCTTATATGGCTTTAATTGATAAGAATAGATTAAGAGATAAACTAAAAGATAATGCTTCATGGTTTAATATAACTAAAGAAGAAGATAAAAATAATATTTATGTTACATTAGATAATGGCACTGATATCTTAAAATATACCATTAAGAAGACATTAAAAGAGAAAACTACTGATAGATATAAATTTACGATAGAAGAAAATACTTCTTTAGCTTTTGATCATCCTTTAGTAATTACTTCTGGTATGGAAAGACTTAAAAATAAAGCAAGTTATACTGATGTAGTATTTAATATGATGCCTAAATATTTTACTTTAGGAGAACTACAGCAGGTATATGAAATAATTCGTGGTAAAAAATTATTAGATCCGGCTTTTAGAAGAATCATAAAAGATAAAGTAGAGAAAACAGATAAAGTAAAAACAGGCGGAGGTCATAGACCTAGCGTACTATTCACATATAAGGAGAAGTAAATGAGTGAAATAAAA
>DFLL01000014.1 GCA_002375205.1 Caryophanales bacterium UBA3620 | reverse complement strand
ATACTTATAATGTAGTAGAAAATGCCAGAATAATAGCTACTGATATGGATTTAGATAATGATAATATTGAAGTTGCTATGGTAATTGCACTATTTCATGATATAGGTAGATTTGAAGAGGCAATAGATAAAAATTCTTTTAGGGAAGATATTATTAAATATGATCATGCTGCCCTTGGAGTTAAATTATTATTTGAAGATAATTTAATTAGAAAGTTTATAAAAGAAGATAAATATGATAATGTAATAAGAACCGCTATACTTAATCATAGTAAATATATTTTAGATACTTCTAATATGGCAGATATAGAAATATTACATTCTAAAATAATTAGGGATGCGGATAAGATAGATAGCTTTAGAGCTAAAAGTGAAGAGGATATTTATACTATGGCTAATATTACTAAAGAAGATATAGAGGATTCTTATATTACTGATAAAGTATATAATGATTTTATGGAAGAAAAGACAATTATTAGTAAAGATAGAAAAACAGGTATTGATATTTGGATATCGTATATTGCTTTTGTATTTGGATTAGAGTTTAGTAGTAGTCTTAAAATAATTAGGAATAAAGATTATATAAATATTTTATTTAATAGATTTGATTATAAATATGAAAAAGAAAGAATGTTTATTTTAAGAGATAAAGCTTTATCTTATATAGAAAAGAAGGTGTAAATAAATGTATTTAAAAGAAATATTAAATAGTTATGGAGATAAGAAAATAAAAATGTATATTGATATGGATGGGGTAATTGCGGATTATGATGTTGGAAAACCAGGTAACTTTGATAAGAAAAGGCCATTATATACTTCGATTGATAAGTTAAAAGAAATATCTTTTATGGATAATGTTAGTATATATATTTTATCTATTACGAGAAAAGATATTGGTATTTATGAAAAAAATATATGGTTAGATAAATATATGCCGTTTATTGATAAAAATAATAGATTTATTCTTTCTAAAGAAAAAGAGAGTAAGAGTTCTAGTGAATTAAAAGTAGATTTTTTGAAAAATATTAAAAGAGAAGATGAAGTAATAATATTAATAGATGATGATCCTTTAATATTAAAGAGTGTTATGGATAATGTTAATGATATTGTACTACTAAAAGATACTGTTTTAGTAGATTGATAAAAGGATGTGTTTATAAATGAAAGTTCAAGTAATAGGATCGGGAAGTATGTGGACTAAGTGTAATAGTGCATCTTATTTAATAGATAATGACATAATGATAGATTTTCCAAATGGTGCATGTAAATATTTATATCGAAATAATATTAATCCAAGTAATATTGATTATATATTACTTACTCATTTTCATGGTGATCATTATTTTGATATACCATTTTATATTTTAAATAAATCTAAAAGTGATAATAAGAATATTAATATTTTTTGTTCTAAAGAGGGAAGAGGTAAAATAAATTAAATTGGTAATTTAGCATTTCCTAATTCTTTTAAAGATGCCTCTAGAGAAACTAATATTAAGTATGAATTTAATAATAACTTTAAAATTAAGGATTATGAGATAAGCAAATTATTAGTAGATCATGGTAGAATGAAACCTGTTTATGGTTATATATTTAAAGATAATGATAAATATATAGGATTTACTGGAGATTCTTCACTATGTGATAATGTAGAGTATATGGCTAGTAGATGTAATTATTTATTCTGTGATTGTATGTTTATTAAAGGTACTAGTAAACATATGGGTATAGATAATTTAGAATATTTAATATCTAAATATCCTAACTGTACTTTTATAGTAAGTCATTTAGAAGATACAACTAGAGAAGAATTAAATAAAAAGAAACTAAGTAATGTTATAGTACCAGATGATTATATGGTTATAGAGATATAATTATTAGGAGAAAAGTAGTATGTCTAAAAATGCAAAATTATTAATTATTATTAATTCAATAAGAAGAATTATAGATATTTTTCTTGGATCATTTTTAACAGCTTATTTTTTTTAAATTAACTGTAGATAATATTAAAGTAATATCCTTATATAATATTTTTTGTTACTTTATAATTATAATTACTTCGTTTATTGTTGGTTATATTATTAAGGATAAATATAAACTTTCTATGTTTAGATTTGGAATGGTTATGAAATTAATACAATTAATAATATTAGTTATACTTGGAAAGAATATTATTAATCATCTTTTACTAGTGGCTATTATATCGGGAATATCCACGATTAGTTGGACATTTCCCTTAAATTTATTTTCTTCTTCTCTTGTGGATAATAAAGAGAAAAAAGATTTTGTTACTTATAATTAATAAATATACAATTATTGGTTATAATATTATTTATGCTTTCTTTATTCAAATAATAAGTATAATTAAAAATACTAAAACTTTAAGAATAACTAATAGTAGTATAATTAATAATGCTAATAGAAGCGAATCATATATATTATTTGAATTCTTTTTAGGATTAGGAAGAGTTTTGGGTTTTATATTACTGCTATTAGTTGGCATATTAAAAAATATGTTGTTATTAAAAGTATTTGTAATAGTTTTAAGTTTTTGCATTTTATTAATGAGTAGGCATTTATTAAAAATAAATAATTATGAATAATAAAAAAATAGTTTGAAATAATAGGATTCGTGTTATAATTAAATTGTGGGAGGTTATTTAACTTATGGAAAATGAAAAAGATTATGCTAGATTAATAGCGGCACAAAACACAGCAGCAAGAGAATTTGAAATTAAAAAGATTCAAAATACATTAACAGAGGAACATCGAAGAAAAAATATGATGGCAATTGCTTCTGGTGTTATGATTGCTGGGTTAGTAGCATCAATGCATTTCTCAGGTATTGATCCTAATGAAGCATTAGCAGTAGAAATGAAAGCTTTGAATTCATTTGAAGCATTAAAACAATATTTTTCGATGTTTACACCAGCAACATATGCCGCAGCAATAGGAACTGTTGTGAGCTTAGAAGCATTTATTAAACATGCACGTGAGTATAAGAAAGCAAATCAAGATTTTTATGCTATGATGGATAGTGTACCAGAAGATTATCAAGATGTTGTAGAATCGCAAGCTAGAAGTAGATAATAGGAGGATAAGATGTTTGAAAAAGGAAATATATTAACTTTATCAGATGATAATGAATATAGTGTTGTAGATAAGTTTATTGATAATAATATAACATATGTATACTTAGTTGATATTAATAATATTACAAGTGTAATTTATGCGAAATTAGATAATAATAAAATTGTTGAATTAAATGATCCAGATGAATTGGAAAAGGTAATTAAAATAGTAAGCGATAATTTACACCAAAATTAAATGTTTATTTAAAAAGTGGTTTTTATTAAAATCATTTTTTTATTTTAGGATAAAAGTTAGTAATATAAGTAAATTACGAAAAATGATATTTTTGCTATTTATAAGATTTTTTATCTTATCGATGGAAAATGGTTATTTGACAAATTATAACTATTGTGATATTATTTAGTTACTTTTTGAGAGGGAGAAGATTAATTATGAAAAACAATCAATTATTTATAACTAGAACTATAACGACTAAATCAATTATAAACATTGATTGTTTTAGCATATCTAAATATAAATAAATAGTTATAGTTATTATTTTATTATGTATTATAGGTCTATTACAATCAATGTAATAGATTTTTTTGTTGTTAGATGATATAATTTTATTAAGAATAAAGGAGATGATGTTAATGACGAGCGAAACGAGTGAGACGATTATCTCCCATATCAAAAAGTAGAAAAGAAAGGAAATGATAAAAATGGAAAATAATAAGATAGCATGTAAGCTATTAGAAAAAGTTATTAAAGATATGTATAAAGATGTATCTTTAGATAATAGTTTTGTTAACGATGATGAATTTTATTATGAATTTAAAATTGATAAGCAAATTAGTGAAAATGATTTTGATAAATTAGAAGAAGAGATAAGAGAATTAGATAATAATATTTATGTTAAATTAATTAGAATTAGTGGTGTCTACTATCAAGGGGATGCTAATAATGAGATGATTACTAGAATAGTAGGTAAAGCTTTTAATTCTTTAGAAGAACTAGAAGAATATAATATATTTTTAGAAGAAGCTTCTCTTAGAGATCATAGAAAGATTGGACAAGACTTAGATTTATTTTGTTTTTCTGATTATGTTGGTCCAGGGCTACCTTTATTTACTCCAAGAGGTACTATTGTTAAAGATGAATTACAAAAAGAAATTGAAAGAATATGTAGGAAGTATGGATTTCAAAAAGTAAGTTGTCCATCACTAGCGGATATTTCTTTATTTGAAACTTCAGGTCATGCTCAGAAATTTAATGATGAATTATTTAGAGTAGAATCTCCTAAAGGACATAATTTTGTTTTGAAGCCAGTACAATGTCCGCATCATACTCAGATATATGCATCAAAACTAAGAAGTTATAGAGATTTACCAATTAGATATATGGAAAGTGATAAACAGTACAGGGCAGAACTACAAGGAGCTGTTGGTAATAGTTTATCTAGAGTATATGCTATTACTTGTGAAGATGGACATGTATTTTGTAGAAGAGACCAGGTAAAAGATGAAATAATTAGTATTGTTAAATTGATTAGAGAATTTTATTCTAATATGGGATTATGGAATAATAATTGGGTATCATTATCAGTAAGAGATTATGATCATCCTGAAAAATATATTGGTGATAAAGAAGATTGGGATTTATGTGAAAACTTATTACAAGAAGTATCTGATGAATTAGATTTAAATGCTAAAAGATGCGAAGGAGAAGCAGCTTTATATGGACCTAAACTTGATTTTATGTTTAAAGATGCATTAGAAAGAGAAATACAAATACCTACTGTTCAAGTTGATTTTGCTACTCCTAAAAGATTTGGACTATTTTATATTGATGAAAATGGTAATAAGGAAACTCCTGTTATGGTACATAGAGCAGTACTTGGCTCTTATGAAAGATTTTTAGTATTATTATTAGAACAATTTAAAGGAGTACTTCCTATATGGTTATCTCCAGTACAAGTAAATATAGTACCTGTTAATATGAAATATCATGATGAATACTCTAGAAAAATTAAAGATATTTTATTAAATGAAGATATAAGAGCAGAATATGATGATAGTAAAGAAAGTATGGGTAAGAAATTAAGAGAAAGTAATCTTATGAAGAATCCTTATACTGTAATAATTGGTGATAATGAAAGAGATAATAATTTAATTAGCTATCGTAAGTTTGGTAGTGAAGAGACTTATTCATTACCAGTTAATGATTTTGTTCAAATGATAAAAGAAGAAATTAAGAAAAGGTAATAAAAGAACTTTGAGTAAATAGTTTTAGGTT
>DFLL01000011.1 GCA_002375205.1 Caryophanales bacterium UBA3620 | reverse complement strand
CACATTTATCACTATCAGGATTAAAAGTAGTATTATTCATACCTAATACTTTAAATATCTTATTTATACATAATTCTTCATAACTAGTATTATATATTTCTTCTAATAGCACTCCTAAAATAATATAATGCGTATCTACATATGTTGGTATCTTTTCTTTAACATAAGCAGTATATAAAATATTATAAAAATCTTCTTTACTACTTACACTACCTAAATAACCATTAGTCCATATATTTTGATTATGTGAAAGCAAATCAATAATTTTAACATCTTTTAAATTAACAAAATTATTATCAATATCATAAATAGACTTATTTAAATCAATTTTACCTTCTTCATAAGCCATATAAACAAGTACTGCCGTAAATACTTTAGTTAGTGAAGCAATATCATATAAAGTATCACTAGTAGCCCTATCTACTTTAGGATTAGTCATTCTATTACCATATACATATTCACTCTCTTTACCATTATTATATATTTCAATAACATAACCAGGTGAATGAGTTTTATAATAGTTATTAAAATTAATATTATCCATATTTTATCCAACTCCATTCAGACTTCATTAATTTAGCCTTTTTACTTTTTATAATGCATTTATTATATACTAAGCTCACCATCAATAGTTAACTGTCCAATATTAATTAATTCTTTCATGACCTGTTTAATACCATCATCACTTTTATAACAATCATTTTTACTAATCCTTCTTCCATCTACTACTCCATAAAAATCACATTTATCTATCGGAAAATTATGTCTTTTAGCATTCATATACCATCTTCTAGCTACAAAATCTTTTGCTATTCTAAGTATCCTATTATACTTATTAATGTCCACTAATTTATCAATATTTTTTAATATTTCAGGATTTGAAATATATTTATCATCTATAATTATTTTATTTGTTATTCCCTCTTTCTTTAAAAAGTCAACTAATATTTTAGCACTACTTCTATCAGTATTTCCATGACTTTCGCATATTATAAATACAGTATTATCATCAATAATATTCTTATTTAACATTAATTTCATATCCTGTGCTAACTTTTCTTCTCCCCAATCTGCATTTATAATTAGTAAATCATAATGAGATAATTCATCTATACTTTTTCCTATAAATATAAAGTCTGTTATATCTTTTATTGTATTTAATTCCATAAATTCCTCCAGCTATTGACTAATATTCTCAATATTAATTAATTTTTTATTATCAAATTCTAATTTAAATGTTTCACAATAGTTCCATTTTCCATCAAAAAATACTTTATTAGTAAATTTATAATCACCATCATATTCTACATCACACCATTTCATAAGTAAAAACATAAATGATGTAGAATGACCTACTATTAAGATTCTTTTATCTTTATATTCACCTAATAATTCATTAATAAATAAATATATTCTATCAGTAGTTTCTTTTCTACTTTCTCCATTACCTATTTTATAATTTTCATCTTCGAATTGCCTTCTTTCAAAATCAGATGGTAATTCATCCCAAGAATTAATACCATGAATTCTTTCTCCTAATCTATCAGTTACATTAACTTTTAAATTATTTTTATATGCAAACCATTTAGCAGTACTCATAGTTCTAACATAATTACTAGACCATACTACATCAATATTATCAAACTCACTATTATTACTTATCTTTTCAGCAAGTTTTTCACCATCAACAGATAATGGATTTTTAATATTACTAAATAATAATTCTTCATGTATATCTTCTATTCCACGATGTACTTTAAATGGTTCTGAATGTCTCATCAAATAAATAGTAGTCATTATTTATTTTCTAACTCCATGACCTTTTAGCTCTTGAGATTCAATATTTTCTTCTGAAATACCTTTTATTTCTTCATTAGTCATTTTTCTAAAAGGCACTTGTTCTCCCTTAGCAATGCTCATAAAATAAGTGAATATATTAGCAAGTTCTTGTTCATATTTTTCATATTGCATATAAACATCTTCATTTTCATCACATAATTCTTCTAATCTGTCAAGGCAAGTATCCCAATCTGCATTTACTTGTTCAACTGTTTTCCCAACTTCACTAGGAATTTGAATTCCCAATACTTTTTCTAATTCATATCTTTTTTGTAGTGTATCTTCCCCAACTATCTTTTTAAACACTGGCTGATTTCTTAATTCGTATAAAGCATCAATTTGTTCTGGTGTTAATTTAATGCTCGAAGCACATACTATAAAATCATCTAATGCTTTACCTTTAAAACCAATTATCTCTTCTAACTTAACAAGACAACTTGTACACCACATTCCTTTTTTTCTATGATATTGAGAATACTCTCTATCATCTGCCACAGCTAGAAGTTCTTCAAGATATGTATTATATAATAAAATTCCCTCTTTTATAACCTTTCTATTTTCTTTATTCATAATAATCAATCCTCCTAACCTAATTTTACCATATAATAAAAAAAAAGAATATAGTTTTTTATATATCCCATTTTTTTATCTTCTACCTACATGCTTTTGTAATTCTTTTAATTCACTAAAGTACGAAGCCATTATATCATCAGATAATACATATTCTTTAAATGTTTTGTAGCCTTCACTATTTTTTTTGTTTAATTCATCAATTTTGGCAATTAAAGTATTATATTTGCTTTTATAAATTGCATCCATAATGCCCATAACAAATCACTCCTTATATTAACTACATTTCAATGTTATCTATTAAAAATTCTTCTTTCATCATATTAAAGATTTCTATTCTTTCTTCTTTGGTAAAGATATCTTTTTGTCTTTTAAACTTACTATTAGCCCATTTCCAAAAATTATATCCAAAATGTTTATCAATATAAGTTTTATTAAATAAATAAACTTTATCTCTATATCTAGGTATAAATTGAAAATGGACATGAGGTTTTTCATTATCTCTATAAGCATTATTCATTAAACAAGCAAAATTAAACATCGTAGTATTAAATAGTTTTTTACATACTCTTTCCAACTCTTTTTCTATTTTACCAAATTCAGTCCATTCTTCACTAGTCATATCACTTAAATTTTCTTTATTACCTGACATAATACACTGTCCAATAAATTCTTGACACCAATCAACAAATATAACTTCAAAATATTTTCCTTTATATAACTGCATAATCCACCTCTAACCATTTTGATTTTTACTAAACATTTCTTTTTTATAATATAATGTTCTAAGTTTATCTAATCCCAAATCATCATACTTAAAACTAAATCCATAAGAATTAAGTTCATCTATTAACATTTTTCTTTGTTCTTCTAAAGGATAATGATAGTAATCAGGATTATCATAATAAACAAGTAATCCAACATCTTTTATATCTTGTAATTGAATCATACTTTTCATCTTATCATTACGATATTGAAAATCAAATTTAATAGTATCAAATACTTTTTTATAACCCAAATCTATTAACTCTTTTTCTTTATTTAACAGGTCTGAATTATCACTAATTTCTTTGTTAATACCATCACAAAATCTAAGTCTCGTGCAAGCTTTCTTCATTTCATTTTCTGTAAGACCATTTAAGTTTTCTTTAGTGTAATATATATCATGCGTAATACAGGAAAAATCTAATCTTAGTCCATGATTTATTAACATATCATGATAATATATTAAGTTTTGGTCAAGTTTTAATCCAACTTCTAATACTAATTCTTCCATTATATTCTCCCTCTAGTACTTTCTCGTTCATTTTCTTTTTCCATAACACTATTTATAAAAGTAGTAGTAATACCTAAAGCTTTATTCATACATTCTTCATCTTTAAAACTATGATCACCATTTGGTATTAAATATAACATAGAATTAGGAACTACTTTATGTACATATTCTGAATCTTTATAATTAACAAATCTATCTTTATCTCCATGTAATATAAGTACAGGACATTTGGCAGTCTTTAAATTTTGGACTGGTATATACCTTCTATCATCTTCAAAATACTCACTACTTACTTTATGCCCATTACTAGATGGTACTATAACACATCCTTTAGATAATGCTTCTTTTTCTTCTTTAGATTTAAACATTCTATTTAATCTAACATCCATTTCATTTTTAAAATTAAGTATTGCTGGATACCATAAAGTAATACTTTTTATATCAAATTTAGAGAAATCTACTAATGAAACAATTTTACCACCCATACTTGTACCAAGCAAATGAATATTTTTATATCCTTTACTATTTAGCATTGTAATAGTATCTTCTAAATCGATTTTAAAATTAGAAGTTAATTCATCATAGTCTGTTCCTTCTGATTCTCCATGACCTCTAAAATCAAATCTAATAGAATTAACATTATTTTTAGTCAATTCTTCCTGAATCCTAGTAGTAGCATTAGAATCTTTACTACTACCTCTAGCATGACATATAATAACAATATCTTCACTATCATTACATATATCAATTATGCCACATAATTTTTTACAATCACTTGTACTATAATATATTTTTTTCATGATTACTTATATTCACCAACTTCTATTATCTTCTCTATAATCATATCTGTACACTCTTCAAGCATATTATCTAATTCTTCTTTAGTAAACAAGTTATAATTATGCTTAAATAATTTTTCTTTTATACTAAGTTTATTAAACTTAGTAAATTCATTATTTAAATATTTAATTCTATTATCTACTAACTCATTAGTAAGAAAACTATTATCTAAATATTTAATATTATCTTTTATTACTTTTTTATTAATAGGCACTTCTACTTTATTATCCTTAAACAAATATTTACCATATAGTTCAAAATCATAATGTTTATATTTTGCTTTTAATCTATTCTTATCCTCAATATCAATTTTTAATACTTTGTTATCTTTTAACCTTATACCAATTATGTTGTTATCATTATCCTGTACCCATCTAGTAGTATATACCTTTTCATTATAAAATTGATCTGTTAATAAATGTGAATAATAACCAAGTATCAACGGATTACTAAGTTTATCTTTATAGACACTTAGAAACTTATCCATATCAATCATATCTTCTTTTGGTACTCCAGGAAAATGTAAATTATGATTATAAAAATGAGCCTCATATCTTTTTATTATTGTTCCCTTATCTACATCTGGTATTAAATTTCCATACAAGAATAAATCTTTATTTAAATTTAATTTATTATTTACTTTTTTAGCAATAGCTAAATGAATAGACCAACTTGGCATAATATTTCACTCCTTAATTACTTTACCATCTAAATTACATATATATGCATTGGGTAATAACTTCTTTATTTCAGATAATATTTTATTATCTTTTTCATATTTTCTACCAACTAATATTCCTTCAATGAACACACTAGGAATACCAAATAATATAGCACTTTCTCTATCAGTAAAGAAATCATCTTTATTTAATCTATCCACTATAAATTTATCATAATAATCAGGATTAACAAATTCTTTTACATCTTCATCACTAATATTAGTACTTAAAATATCATTTTTCATAATATCTTTAATATATTCATTATTACCATCAAAAATAATACCAACTTGTACTTCATTTTGTACCAAACTAGGTAAAAATCTAGCCTCTTTAGTCTGCTCTGCAAACCATCTAAAACATTTACTAGCATCTATTTTTTCAAGTAATTTATTCATATCATCATAAGAAATAACGTCAGTAGATATTACCTTTCCATCTATTTCTTTATATTCTACTGTACAACCACTGTAAAAGTTAATATAGTCTTTTAAATAATAATCTTTTTTTAAATTCCATATACCAACACCACCAGGATACTTAGATAATCTTCCATCAACAAATAAACTTGAAATAAGGCCATTTTCTACTATTGACCTTAAACCATCCATATTTTTATAAGTACCATGAAGTAATGTTCCCTTCTTTAAGTAAACATCATCACCTACTTTATAAGTATGACTAATATTAATATTATCTGAACAATTATAATAATTATCAACTTGTTCCAATAATATTCTTTTAGAATTATTATTTTCTTTAAATAACTCATTTATTTTATAAATATAATCTAATTTCTTCATAATAACCTCATCTAATTTATATTCAAATCCACCAGCATTAGATTTTAATCCATCCATTACTCTTACATACTTACTCATTTTTATACCTTTTCTTTCTTATAATTTAATATTGTTCTTTTTATATAATTAAAAGTTTATTGAAATATTTTTAATCCTTTATTTACTTCTTCTCTATAATTATTGTATATGTCCTCATCGTTTATTGTTTCTATATAATGTTGTTGAGTATTACTATTAATACTTAAATGACCATCTACGGTAGCAAATAATTTATCAGTTTTATCAGTATTATTTGTAGCAATTAAATATGTTGCTATAACTGTTCCTACTAATTCATTAAAAGAATCAAACTCTACTATGTTGGCACAAGGTGCAAAGGCATTTTCAAAGTAATAATACTTATTGTTTTCTATATACACAAGAAATGTATGACCACCACCAATTTTTTTACCTTTATCTTCTTTAAACCCAAATGAAACAATATGATTATCTATTTTTTTATGGTCAAACCACCTTTTCTCTAACAAAACTTGATCCCCACATAATCCTGATTTTCTTTCTACAGTTTCTTCTGGTGAATGAAAATAATACTCTTCAAGCATTCGTGGATCACCATATTCTCTAAAGCCACCATTCTTATTGGTCCATCCATATTTTATATTATCGTGCATATAATGCCACAAATCATCAGGTGTTTCTAATTCCAAAACTTCTTTTATTGTCATATAATATTTAACTCCTTATCATTTAGTCCTCTTTCTATCAACTATTTCCAAATAATTATTAGAGCAATATTTAATAAACTCCTCTATATTCATATTTGATATATTATCATTACCCACCTCATCTAATTCAGAAATAGAATCTTTCTCTACTCTCTCTTTTATACCATTATCATCTAAGCCAATATATTTAATCCAGTATGGATATAAAATTTTTTTATATTCCTCTAAATAAGAATGACCCTCTTTTAAAGTACTACTTCCTTCTAACATAGAATATAATTCATAATCCGCTACTAACTCAATAGTAGTATGTTTAATATAACAATCTATCTCACTATCACTTTCTGTAAAAGGAAGAAGAACATGAAGCCATTCATGAGTTAAATATACAAGATTATAATTAGGATTATTAATACCCTTATAATGACCCCAAACTATTTTATCATTACCAAAAGAATACCCCTCACAAGTATTAGGATGTGTTATATAAACAGTAGCTTCTTTATTAAAATCCATCTTTAATATTCTTTTCAAATAATTATTAATAATATCTTTATTATCATTCCAATACTTCTTAACATTATCTAAATAAATCCTAGTCTCATTATACAATTTCTTATACTCATTAGAATCCTTAAAACTATTAATTAATTTTCTAACATCTTTATCTAAAAGAAAAATAGAAGTATTAAAAGAATTCATACCAAGTAATGTACGATAACCATCCATATGCTTAAACCATAAAGAATCTTTTACTTTAGTTAACTCATTATCATCTATTTTAATAATATCTTTTAATATTTTTATAGCAACAACTTCTTCAGATTCATTACTATATAATTTATATATTTCATTAAACTTATCCGTAGAAATAAATTCATAAACTAACTTCCTAGTATTACTATTATCTAAATAGACAGAGGAATCTAAAAATTCTTCTCCTAGTATTTTTTTATATCCTAAATTATTATCACTATATAATTTATTTTTAATATCTTCTAATTCTCTACTTTCATCAAACATCTTTTTATATAATATAAAGAAAGCTAAATAGTCTTCATCCAATACAAATTCTAAATTCATAGAACTAACACCTCATATTTTATTTTATAATTATTTAATCATTTGCTTTTCAAGAACATAATATCCATTTACTAAGCCACCATATACATAATCTCCTGATTTCCACTCAACTATTAGATAATCTTTATCATTAATAGTTTCATATTTATATTTGCATAAAGTATCATCAATGCAAACATTATAAATAAATCCTTTTGTATATCCGGTTTTTTTAACATGTTCATCAGAATAATTAATTATAACACTGTTATCAGGAGACACAATTATCTTCTTTAAATAAAGTTTATCTTTCCAGTATAGTTTATCTGGATTAAAACTATTCTCATTATTAATAAAATCAACACTTTCCCAAAATCCAACAAGTTTGTCATCAGAAATAAATGGTAAATTAATATTATCTTTAATAGTTATTTCATCTTCAGTATATTCTCTACTATCTATTTTTTCATAAACTACTACTTTACTATCACCTTGATCATATATATCATTAATAGTAATATACATCTTATTACCAATAATTACATAAGTATTCTCACTATTGCCAATATTTACAATACCTTTCGTCCATGAAATAACCCAATATTTTTTACCATTAGGTAATAAATATAAATCCTTTATACTATATTCATCTTCAATATAGTTTTCTTTTTGTGCATCTTCCATAGTTTCTGCTACACCAATAAGTCTCCATTTCCCAACAGCTTCTTTATCATTAATAAATGCCATATCAAGCACCTTCCTTTCATTGAAGGATAATTCTTGTAATGATAATATTTTATTATTTATATCAGATATTTCATTTTCATAATCTTCAATTTTAGATCTAATTTTTTCTTCACTAAAATATTTAATTTCATCTAAAGAAAACCCTAATTTTTTTAAAGTTAATATTTCTTTCATTCTTTTAATATTTTCTTCATCAAAATATCTATAACCACTATAAATATCCACTAGAGCAGGCACTAGTAACCCCAATTTCTCATAGTGTCTTATTGTTTTCGTAGTAACATCAAATATCTTAGCAAAATCACCTATTTTTATCATACAAATTTCTCCTTCAAAGCAAATATATCATTAACCTTAAGGTTAAAGTCAATGACTTTTTTCTTTTTTATTTAAAAATCTAAATATATAACATAAAAAGTACAATTATCAACATCCTATTTGTATCCATCTATATCAAGTATATCATATTATTTAATAATTTTATAAAAATATTATTATAATTATAAGTATTTAAGTTGTCATATTCAGATTAAATGTTATAATGGTAATGTTTAATAATTAACCTTAAGGAAAGTGTTATAACAAAATTTTAGGAAAGGTGATAATAAATGGATAGCAAATTACAAACAATTACCAATCTATTTGAAGGAAAACCATTAGAAGTATATGGGATAGTGAAAAAGAAGATTATTACTTTAGTGTAGTGGACGTTATTAGTGCCTTAGCAGAAACTAAAGATGCAAGTGATTATTGGACAACACTTAAAAGAAGATTAATTAAAGAAGAAGGAAGTGAACTTCCGACAAATTGTCGAAAGTTGAAAATGAAGGCACAAGATGGTAAATTAAGGGAAACAGATACTTTAGATACAGAAGGAATATTTAGATTAATAGAATCAGTTCCTAGTCCCAAGGCCAAACCATTTAAAATGTGATTAGCCAAATTGGGTAGTAAAAGATTAGAAAATCAAATACAAATACTTTTTCATCAATCCCATTTAAATAACATGAATAATTACCTGCAATAAATATGTTAATTTTTTTGTCTTTTTTTAACATATCAAAAAATTGCGTTAAAAATATTAACATTTAATATCTAACACTATAATTATTAATATATTAACTGATAAAACTATACCCAAAAAGATTAAGTAATAAAAAAAAAGACTTAACTAAGGAACAAAGTGAGTTGTACGAAAAAATCGTGCGACTGAAAATTAGAGCACTAACTAATAGAAAATAAATAAAAGAATTATTTTAAATAAAAAGAATATAATATACCAAATACCATCTCCAAATTTGACATTTTAGCAAATTTATGGTATTATTAAGCACATGTGATGGCACATTATTCTAGTCAATTAAGCTTACTATGAAGGTGGAACTAAAAAGTCACTAAAGAGCATACCTGTGAAACTTCTTGTGTCTGCTTTTTGTGCCCAACTTAGGGTGGATGCTGGAAGGTAGGATATTGGACACTCATAACGGCATATGATAATGCTTCCAATAACCATTGAGACCTATCTTTGTGTTATAAAATAATACGAACTAGGATTAAACCTACTATGTGGGGAAACTTACGAGTAGCGTAGCTTGTCTTGAGTGAATATGGGGAATTAATGATCAGTTATATATTTCCTAGCTAGATATATATAATATTGCATTATGAAACCATAATTGCAAAAAAGAACTAATAGTAAGAAATTGCTTGAGGAAATCTCCTAGAGTGACATTCATATAGGATTACAGTATGTACTAAGTGGTAATCAAGTCATATATCTGGTGACAATATATTATCTTCTTTAAAGGGAAACCACAAACCTGGTAACGGGATGTAGAAGATAGGGAAAACCTACTTGACCTAAGACATAAAGTTAACTGTATGAATTGCCATTTTTATAAATCAAAGCCCGGGAGGGCTTTTTTTGAAAGGAAAAATATGAAAAAGAAAAAAAATAAAAATAACTGGGTAATAATCGTAACAATATTAGCTTTCTTTATATCACTACTATTCTCTTCCCTATCACAGATGCTAATGCCAAAAGTACATATTGTAATAGGAGTAATAATACTATTATTCTTTATCATCCTAGGAATAGTATTTGATATGGTTGGAGTAGCAGTAACTGCCTCTAATGAAGAGCCATTACATGCCATGAACTCCAAAAAAATAAAAGGAGCAAAAAAAGCCGTAAACTTCAAAAAAAATGCCGATAAAGTATCATCATTTTGTAATGATGTTATCGGAGATATCTGTGGTATTATATCTGGTTCTGCCGGAGTAGCAATATCAACTACTCTATCAAAACTACTTAATATAAATATCTTTTATACAGGACTATTAATAACAGCTTTAATTGCTTCTCTTACAATTGGTGGTAAAGCCTACTGTAAAAGAATAGCTATAAATAATAGCCATAAAATAGTATATAAAACTGCCAAAGTAATATCATTTTTTGAAAGGAAATAACATATTTCCTTTTTTTATTACTAATAATTATTCTTTAAGAATAAAATTAATTAGGTGATAAAAGTGAAAAAAGAAGGAAAATTACTCTTACTAGCAGTAGTACTAATAAGCCTATTTGGTGCCCTAATGATATATTCTTCTTCCTATGTGTGGGCTGAATATAAATTTAATGATCCCTTTAAATATCTAAAAAGTCAAGGTATCTTTCTAATACTAGGATATATCATTATGTATATCGTAAGTAAATATCCATATCAAAACTATAAAAAATTATCTAACATTATTTTTGGTATATGTCTTGCTATGCTAGCATTAGTCTTAATACCAGGAATAGGAACTGTAAGAAATGGAAGTCGAAGTTGGTTTGGATTAGGAGGCTTTGGTATCCAGCCGTCAGAATTTACTAAACTAGGTTTAATCATCTTTGCATCAAAATATTTATCAAATAATGAAAAAAATCTAAAAGATATAAAAAAAGGCGTCTTTCCCATACTAGGAGTCCTCCTTCTCGTCTTTGGCTTAATAATGTTAGAACCAGATTTTGGAACAGGAGTAGTAATAGTCATGACCATAATTGTCCTCCTCTTTGTAAGTGGAGTAAAAATGAATTTTTTTATCAAAGTAGGAGTATTAGGATTAATCGGAGTTGTAGTTCTAATAATAATAGCTCCCTATCGTATGCAAAGAATCATATCATTTTTAAATCCTTGGTCTGACCCACTAGGAAGCGGTTTTCAAATAATCCAAAGTCTGTATGCCATAGGCCCAGGAGGGCTCTTAGGACTAGGACTCGGTAATTCCATTCAAAAACACTTTTATCTCCCTGAACCACAAACTGACTTCATTTTCTCAATAATTAGTGAAGAATTCGGTTTTATGGGCGTATTAATCGTATCAACACTCTTTATCATTATAATAACCTCAGGATTTAAAATAGCTATGAACTGTGAAGATAAATTCGGTAAATATCTATCTTTTGGCATCACCTTTGGCTTAGCCTTTCAAACCCTATTAAACCTCATGGTTGTAACAGGACTAATCCCTGTAACCGGAGTAACACTTCCCTTTTTATCATATGGAGGAAGTAGTCTTCTAATAAGTTTAATAAGTATGGGAGTACTATTTAATATATCAAAACAAACATAAAATATAGTCATATAGACTATATTTTTTCTATATACAAGAATCTCCTATTAAAGGTATTACCAAAGAAATAACATTTCTTTGTCCCGCCAAAGGCGGAAATAAAAAAGAAAGAATAAAAATTCTCTCTTATAACCATACACCATATATTAAAGCAAACATACTAAGTACAAAACCAACTATCCAAAATAATTTAACAATATCCCTTTCACTCCAACCAAGCCTTTCAAAATGATGATGAATCGGAGTCATTAAAAATACCTTCTTATGAAATAGCACAACTGAACTAATCTGTATCATAACTGTTAAAGTTTCTATAACAAATACTCCACCAATCAATACCAAAGACAATTCATGTGATGTAAGAATAGCAATCGTAGCCATCGTAGCGCCAAGTGTTAAACTACCAGTATCCCCCATAAATACCTTCGCAGGATTACTATTATATACAAGAAAACCTATAATAGAGCCAACAAGTACAAAGCAAAAAATACCAATATCAGAGTTTCCTTCTATCCACCAACTACCCATGGCAATAAGAGCAAAAGCTAAAAACGATATAGCTGAAAGTCCTCCTGCTAAGCCATCTAAACCATCCGTTAAATTAACAGCATTAGATGATCCCACTAATAAGAATAATATAAATACACCATAAAACCAACCCAAATTCCAATCAATATGTAATACTGATATTCTAAGATAAGAGTCCCCATCAGTAAATTCTCTAAATAGTATATAAAAGACAACCGCTACTATAAGCTGTAAAAACAACTTCTGAAACTGCGTAAGTCCCTTATTAGTCTTCCTCTTTAAACTAATAAAATCATCTAAAAATCCAATTAAAGCATATGATATAAAAACAAATAACACAATAATCAAATTAACCGAATACTCTATCTTACCAGTAATAAGTAAAAATAACATTATAACAAGAGTAGGAATAATAAAGATAATCCCTCCCATTGTAGGAGTACCAGCCTTACCCTTATGTGCTTCTACATAAATATTAATTCTCTGTCCCGCCTTTAATTTTCTTAAAAAAGGAATAGCAACAAGTCCAAACAAAGTAGCCCCCATAAATCCAAGCATTAATGCAAGTAAAGATTTCGTAAGCGTTAACATATGCTCAACTCCATTTCTATATTAATTATAACACAAGTTCTTTTAATAAAAAAGTCCCTTTTCTATACACTTTACACAATAACTGTAAACTACCCTAAATATAATCTAACTGAAGCCCCTTCAGGTATCCTCGTATTTTCTTCCGGCGACTGACTAATAACATTATCTCCACTACCAGAATACTCTACTGTAAAATTTTTTAAACAGCCAGTAGCTTCTTTCTTACTCATACCAACAACATTAGGTACATCATAATACTTCTTATCATACCACTGATACTCTTTTTCCGTACCACCTTCTTGCTTTTCAATATTAAGGGCAGTAATAACATCTTCCATAATATTTCTTACAACAGGAGCACTAACAGTACCACCATACTGCGTAATACCCTTAGGATTATCAATAGCAAGATATACTACAGCTTTAGGATTATTCGCCGGTAAAAATCCCATAAAAGAAACAATATAATTACCCCTCATATAAACGCCATTACTTACCTTTTGCGCTGTACCCGTCTTTCCTCCTACCCTATAACCATCAATATAAGCATTTCTACCAGTACCCAAAGATACTACTGATTCCAAAGTCATTCTAACCTTCTCACTAGTATCCGAGTTTATTATTCTATCTCTTACTACTACCGGTTTAACTTCCTCAATAATTTGACCAGTCTCATGTTCCACTATTCTCTTAACAATATAAGGCTTATACAAAGTACCACCATTAATAGCAGCACTAACTGCAACTACTTGCTGTAAAGCCGTAACACTAACTCCCTGCCCAAAAGATGTCGTAGCAAGTTCAACTGGTCCCACTTTCGATAAAGGAAATAATATACCCGTAGCCTCTCCATTTAAATCAATACCCGTCTTCTTACCATAACCAAACTTATCAATATAATCAAACAAAGTATTAACCCCAAGTCTTCTACCAAGCTCAACAAATCCTGGATTACAAGAATTTTGAACTACTTCCAAAAAAGTCTGACTACCATGACCTCCTGCCTTCCAACACTTAATCCTAGCACCATCAACATTAACAGAACCCCCATCATAAAAAGTATCTTTAAATAAATCAACCTTGCCCTCATTAACCGCTGCACTAAGAGTAAGAATCTTAAAAGTACTTCCAGGTTCATAACTAGCCCATATCGCCATATTTCTATTAATCGTCTCCGTACTATAATCCTGATAACTATTCGGATTAAAAGTTGGTCTCGAACTCATCCCAAGAATTTCTCCCGTATTCGGATCCATTACAATAGCCCAAGCCCCTTCTGGATTGTATTTTAAAACTACATTATTAAGTTCCCTCTCGATTGCTGATTGAATCTCATAATTAACCGTTAAATAAATATCAAGACCATCTTCTGGTTCTATATATACAGAACTCCTATCAAGAGTATTACCCTTAGCATCAGAAAAATATTGAATAGAACCATATTCCCCAGTCAAATAATCATCATACTTAAGTTCCAACCCGCTAAGTCCCTGATTATCAATACCAACATATCCAAGTACATGAGATAACATTTCATCATGAGGATAATATCTTTTTGATTCTTTAAGTAGATACACCCCATCAAAATCAAGAGATTCTATTTTATCTGCTATCTCATAAGATAACCTTCTACCTTCTGGATGAACTCTTTCCATCATTGACCTCTTATATAAATGTTCTTCAATCTTACTCTTATCTACATTTAATATCTCACTAATCTTATCCGCTACTAATTCTTTATTTTTAATCTGATTAGGAATAAATACCAAACTAGTCGTCGTAAGATTACCTGCGACTACTTCTCCATCAACAGTGTATATTTTACCTCTATCAGCCTCTATTGGAAGATTTCTACTCCATACCCCATTAGCTAAAGTATTAAGTTTTTTATAACTAATAACCTCAATATAAAAAACCCTTCCAATAATAACAATAAATATAAATATAATAACTAATAATACTATTCTAATTCTTTTATGTATTCCCTTACTAAACATATTTTCACCTATTAAAAATTATGTATAAATAATAAAAAATATCATAATATCTTGTCAAAAACATATAAATTTGATATATTATTAAATAGAAAGGAGTATAAAAAAATGAGTGAAGATCAAATACTTAACAATGTGTTCGAAAAAAATGCAGATTTTATTAATAATCTAACCGGAGGCTTACTAATATTTGCACTAATAGTCTTTCTTATAGCCATAGCAGCATTAGTAGTAATCATAATTGGTGAAGTAAAACTATTCAAAAAAGCTGGAAAACCAGGATGGGCCGCTATCGTACCATTCTATAATACTTACGTATTAGTAGAAATAGCTGGGCTAAACTGGTGGTATTTCCTAATAGCAATATCAGGAACAATCGTTAGTTTATTAGGAATAAGTGGATTAGGAACAATTACATTACTAGCAGCAAGAGCAGTAAATTTCTTTATCTTCTATAACTTAGGAAAGAGATTTAAAAAAGATCCTACTACTTATGGAGTACTTGGAATATTCTTCCCAGGTATTCTAGCGGCTGTACTTGGTTTCTCAAAAGAAGCTAAATATGATAGTTCAATAGTAGTATCTCCTAATGGACCAATCGATGACAAAAAAAATACCACTACTTCTACATCAGAACCAGAAAGATTTTGCTTAGGTTGTGGTCAAAAACTAAAACCAGGTGCTAGTTTCTGTGAAAACTGTGGAAAGAAAGTAGAATAATTAAAAGGAATCAAATGATTCCTTCTTTTTTTATCCCTTATAAGTAGCATTCTTATCAAAAGCAAGAATTGGTAAACAAATTTCACTAAAGAATACACTAAGTACACCAAATCCAGTTGATTTGCCAAACTTATGAGCTAGTTCTATATATATTTTAAATATAGCATAAATATTAGCAAAAGGTATAATAAGTAAAACTAAATACCAAAGAGGTAACCCTACTATTTGAATAAGAACAATAATATTATAAATAGGTACAATTGAAGCCCATCCTGGTCTACCAGCCTTCTTAAATATTATCCATAAACTAACAATAACAAGAATACCTACTGCTAATCCAATTACTATAGAACTAGTAGGCATCGTATAATTACTACTATAATTAGTTGTAGTATAATAATCGTACATAATTCTTCCTCCTTTCCTAAATATTTGGTAAGATATAAACTCCTATCCTAAATTAATTCTATCACAAAGAATAAAAAAAAGAAACTAGTTTTTAACTAGAATCTTTTTTATTATCCATTAATTTGTTTAGCAACTTCGTCAGCAAAGTTTTCTTCTCTCTTTTCCATACCTTCGCCAACTTCATATCTTACAAAAGATAATACTTTCATACCCTTACTCTCAACATATTTAGATACTTTCATCTTATTTTCTTTAACAAATCCTTGATCAAGTAAGCATACTTCTTCATAGAACTTACCCATTCTTCCATTAACAATCATAGGAAGTTTATCAGCAGCAAGTCCTTCATTCTCAGCTTGTTCTGTAAGAATTGCTCTTTCTTTCTCTACTCTTTCACTAGGAACAGATTCCCTATCCAAATACAATGGTCTCATCGCAGCAATTTGCATAGCAACATCTTTAGCTACTTCTGTGTCAGTGCCCTCTAGTACTGCTAGAGTAACAATCTTACCACCCATATGAGAGTAAGTTCCAAAAACTTGAGAATCATTCTTAGTAACTAATTCAAATCTTCTAAAAGATAACTTTTCTCCTATAGTAGCAGTTTTATCTACTATCATATCTTCAATAGTCTTACCTTCTACTTCTAATTTCATAGCCTCTTCCATAGTACTAACATCACTATTTATAATAGCATTAGCAATAGTTTCAACTAAAGAAGTAAATTCTGGATTCTTAGCAACAAAGTCAGTTTCAGAATTAACTTCAACAATAACAGCCTTGTTACCATCTACTTTAGCAAAGCCAAGTCCTTCCGCAGCAATTCTGCTTTGCTTTTTTTGAGCTTTACTTATACCCTTTTCTCTAAGCCAAGTAATAGCTTCTTCCATATTTCCATTAGTTTCCGTAAGAGCCTTCTTACAATCAAGCATACCTGCTCCTGTTTGTTCTCTAAGCTCTTTTACCATATTCGCAGTAATCATAAGTTTTCCTCCTTATTTCAAACTTTCAATTAATTCTTCTTTTTTCATCTTAGAATAACCCTTAACTTCTTTCTTCTTAGCAAGGTCTCTAAGTTCAGCAACAGTTAAAATATTTAAATCAAGTTCTATTGGCTTTTCTTCTTTGATTTCTTCTTTAACTGGCTCTTCTTCTTTAACAGTTTCTTTTACTTCTTTCTTTTCTTTTTTAGTAAAAGATTTATCTTTAGATACTTTCTTGTCATCTTCACTTACATAATCAACAATTGTACCACCATTAGCTTCAATAATAGCATTAGTTAAAGCACCTAGTACTACTTTAATACTTCTTACAGCATCATCATTCGCAGGAAGTACATAATCAACATCATCTGGATCACAGTTAGTGTCAATCACACCAAATACAGGAATACCAAGTTTTCTAGCTTCTCTTATTGCATTATATTCTTTAGTAGAATCAACAATAATAATAGCTTGAGGTAACTTAGTCATTTCTCTAATACCACATAAATTCTTATTTAATTTTTCGTATTCTTTCTTAAGTCCTACTACTTCTTTCTTAGGAAGTTTCTCAAAAGTACCATCTTTTTCCATTTTTTCAATTTCTTCAAGACGATTAACTCTTCTTCTAATAGTTCTAAAGTTAGTAAGAGTACCACCTAACCATCTTTCAGTCATATAGTACATATTACTTCTTTCAGCTTCCTCTTTACATACTTCTTGTGCTTGTTTCTTAGTACCAACATAAAGTACTTTTCCACCTTCACTAGCAATTTTATTAAGTACTACGTATGCTTCCTCCATCTTTTCAACTGTCTTTTGTAAGTCAATGATATAAATATCATCTCTAGAGTTAAAAATATACTCTTTCATTTTAGGATTCCATCTTTTAGTCTGATGACCAAAATGTGCACCTGCTTCTAACAAATAGCTTTTAGATACTACTGTCATAATAATCATTTCTCCTTTCGTTTTGCTTCCAAATATCTCTTCTTTAATATCCACCATATAGGCACTAGAATAATTAAATCAATATTTGTGTATATTTTTTGAAAAGCCATTAATATATTACCATATTATATGCTTTTAGTAAATATTATTTCATTATTTTTTTCTATTTTTAACCGCTCCGCTTCCCGGATTAACAAGTTAATCCTCCAATATTCATTAGTAGAAGTATCTTCTATTGAAATTAAACTCAAAATAGTTGATTATTACATTGAAATATGTTATTATGTATACAGATGAAGGGAACTTCATATAATAAAAAAGGAACACTTGATTCTCAGTTGAGTGGGCCAAAATTAATTGGTTTGCCACCTAAAACTTTGCTGATTTTAGGTGGCCACTTTTATTTTACTAGTTGTACAACAAGTTGAAGCAAAATAATTATGATAAGTGAAAATATAAGTATATCTTTCTTAAACATAACTATCACCTCACTTTCTAAGAGTAACCCCCTAAAAAGATTGGTCTCACCCATATCAAATATTCCTTAAATTCATTATACTAAATAGGAACATATAAGTAAATATCTTGGTAAGATTATTACCAAGATATTTTTACATAATCTAAAGAAAGCACTATGAAATAAAGCTTTATATCGATTTCATCTTTTTATCTAATAAAATTAAAAAAACAAGGTATTAACCTTGAATTTTATTATTTAATCTTTCTAGCTTCTAAATAGAATCTCTTATCATAAGAGTGTCCCATAGAGAAAGTTTTTCTAGGTAAAGCACCATCTAGTATTACTGTTTTAAATAATTCTTCTTTTTTCATAACATTAAATAGAATGCCAACATTACCTTCTTCTCTTCCCATACCTCTTGTTGTTTCATCTCCATGAATATAATCTATCTTACCTTTATGATCTTTTAAATATTCATCTAAGAATATTTGAATAGAACCTACTGAAATATTAGATTTAGGATTACTAATATATAGTTTCTTATCCATATCTTTAGTAACAAGTTCAAAATATTCTCCATTACCATCTTCATTAATATCATAGTATTTATATAATTCTTCTATTAAATTATTAACAACAGTATCAAAGATAACTCTATGTATTGGTTCAAACTCTAAAGCATCACTATGTAAATTAACAAGTTCTACTAGAGCATATCTAGAAGGATGATTTAAATATTCTTCCTCTGGTAATATCTTCTTTAAATTCTCATAATTAGCTTTCGCCGTAGCTAGTGAATGATTACCATCACCCATAGCAAATAGAAGTACTCCCTTACCAGTTACATCATATCTTTCTTCAAAAGAAGTTTTATCTGCTAATCTTTCTAATCCTTCTTCTACTTCATTCATAACTTCATTACTAAGTTTATAACCTCTAATATGTCCACCATTTTCCATTAAATCAAAGTCATATACTTTATCTTCTTCTGTTACTTTATTCTTTAAACTTTCTATAATTTCTTTCTTTTCATCATCAATTAAAATCATAATATGAGGAAGTTCTAATAATGCATTTTCCCTTACTTTAAGTCTAGGTGGAATTCTTTCAATTACAGTCTTTTCCGTAGCTCTAATTAAAGTTTGAGAGCCTTTTTCATAAGAGTAATCTTCTAAGTCTACCATACCAATAAGACCCTCTCTTACTCTACCATCACTTTGTTTTCTCTCTAAATAAATCATAGAGTCTTTATACTCATCAAATAAATCATTATCTAAGTATTCTTTCATTGTATTATTAATCTTAGATATTCTTTCCTCTACATCACTTTCCTCTAAATATATTTCTGGAAGCGTAATTCTAAGAGTTGAAGGTTCTTCTCCTACTATTTCTTCAACTTCCTTCCAATATTCAGGTTCACTAGTATATTGGTCACATGCAACAACAGACCACTTTGTCATATCAGTACCCTTTTTAGGTAATAATATATTTGCTTTCTTAAATGGTATCATAATACCCTCCTTTTCTTTTATTTATATTAACATTATTTACCATAAATGTAAATTACTTTTCTAATAATTCTTTAATAATTTCTCTTTCATCATAATGGTATCTTTCCCCATTCTTCTCTTGATAAGTTTCATGTCCTTTTCCTAATAATAATATAATATCCCCTTCTAGAGCATTATCAAGAGCATACTTAATAGCTTCTTTTCTATCTCCTATTTTAATATATTTACCATTAGTTTTCTTAAGTCCAATTTCAATATCGTTCATAATATCTTCTACATCTTCAAATCTTGAATTATCTTCAGTAACAATCGTAAAATCAGCAAGATTACCAGATACCTCTCCCATATCATATCTTCTATCTTTACTCCTATTACCACCACATCCAAACAAACTAACAATTCTCTTCGGATGATATTCTCTCATTGTACTAAGAATATTATCCATTGATACACCATTATGCGCATAATCAATAATAACACTAAAGTTTTCAAAACCAGGTACTATTTCAACTCTACCTTTAACAGCTACTTTCTTTAAAGCTTTCTTCATACTATCAGTATTACATCCAAGTAAATGAGTAGTAATAATAGCACAAGCACTATTATATGCTGAAAATTCTCCCGGTGTATTAACTAAGAAACTATCCTTTATTAACCCATCAGTATTAAGTTCAATACCAATAAAATTCTTATCTCTAAGTAAACTCATTTTACTAATAACTAAGTTAGCATCACTACTTTTACCATAAGTATAAATATCACATGTACTATTTTTAATCATATCATTATAATGAATATCATCTATATTAAATATACCATGTCTGCACTGTCTAAATAATAAACTCTTACAGTAGATATAATCTTCCATATTAGGATGTTCATTCTCTCCAATATGATCTTGTGTTAAATTAGTAAACACTCCATAATCAAATACTAGGCCATCTACTCTACCTACTTTTAAAGCTTGACTAGATACTTCCATAACTAAGTATTTAACACCATTATCAACCATTTCTCTTAAATATTTTTGAATCTCATAACTCTCAGGAGTCGTATTAACCGTACTATAATGCTTATCCCCAAAGAATACACCCATCGTACCAATAACTCCAACTTTTTTATTATCTTCTTCAAGAATATTCTTAATCATCCATGTCGTCGTTGTCTTACCCTTAGTACCAGTAATAGCTATACTAGTTAATTCTTTTATTGGATTACCAAAGAAATTAATTGATATTTTTGATAACATTCTTCTTGTATCCTTTATTTTAATAACAGTAACATCACTATTTATATTAACATCTTTAGATATTACTATTACACTAGCACCTTTTTCAATAGCACTATCTATATAATCATGACCATCAACAGTAGTACCCTTCATACAGTAAAATAAACTTTCCTTTTCTACTTTCCTAGAATCATAATAAATATTATTAACTTCTATATCAATATTTCCTTTTACTAATTCATATTCAATTCCTTCTAATATTTTTTCTAATTTCATAATCCACCTCTACCTATATTATATAACAAATAATACTATTTGTAATAGAAAAAAGATAATACTTTACATATTTTATATATACATATAATCATAAAAAATGGATATAATATATTTGACAAATAATATTTTTAATGATATTATTATGTTGTAAGGAGTTTAACTCTTTGGGGTACGTTGTATAGCGTATGGTAAAAAACGGCAATGCCGTTTTTTATTTTTTCTTAGGATATATAATTATTCCTTTATTCAAATAATTAGGAAATCCTTCTATTTTTGATTCTAAAACATCAAAAGCAGGATTTTTCTTTTTGTATTTTACAAACTGATGAATAGGATAACTAAATAAATCAGCAATTTCAATTCCCATAAATGTCGCACTATATTCTTTATCCCACTTGGGATTAAAAAACACTCCTGCAATTTTTAATTTCAATTTATTCGAAATCATACCACTTCTTTCATTATTAAATATAACCTCACAAATATGTTTAAGTAATTTTTTATCCTCCTTCTTTCCTCTTGCCTCAAGCATTACAATACCATTTTTATTATTATCAATTACATACATATATCTTTCCAATAACAAATCAAATGCTACCTCATATACATCACTCAAATAACCCATTTTTAAATATTGCCACAAATCAATACTTACCGATATTACCTTGCAATCTATTTTCTCTAATAATTTTGTCAAATCATTAATAAATTCATTATACTTAATTAATTTATCGTTAAATGCACCATCGTGCCTACGAATATCCCTTGAATGAAAACATACATATTTTTCTTTTCTATTTTTGCTATCAAAGTACATTCCATCTTCCCAATATTTATTTTTTAACTTGCAAATTCCTTCATTTATTTTCTTAAAATTATTTTTAGTAAATATACATCCAGTTATAGTAAAATAACGATCATCTTCATTTATTGACTCATTATTAATCATTCTTTTAAATACATTATTAATATTACTATTAATGCCATTTTCATCTACAAACATTGCATAATCTACATCTTTATCCCAAAAATATATTTTTTGAGGATAATCATACCAATTATTTTGTTTCATTCATCATCAACCTACCTTTAAGTGTAATACCTATACTAACATATTTAATAAAATTTTACTAGTACATTTTTATTTTTTCTATATAATATTTTTTCCAGGTAATTAATAATATTTTCAAAAAGAGTGATTTTTATTCAAATCACTCTTTTATCTTACATATTCTTAAGTTCTTCTTTAATACTCTTAAGAGCTTTACCAATGTTCGTTGAATCAGTTCCTCCTCCTTGGCCAAACACCTTAGAGCCTCCTCCATTACCATTAGTAGTGCTAGCTAAACTCTTAATAATCGAAGAACAATCAACCTTTTCAGAATTACTTTTAGCAATAAAGTTAACACTCTTATCTTCATTTATATTAGCAAGAACAATTAAATTATTCTCTATTTGATTACTTAAATGTGATACAATTTGTTTTAAAGTATTAATATCATAACCATTAGTAATACTAATAATTGTCTTAATACCATTAATATCTTCCATAATCTTCATAAAACTAGATAAATCACTGACAGCCTTCTTATTTCTCTTCTCAGTAAATTCTTTCTCTAAGTTTTTAATAGCTATACCAAGACTATCAAGTTCATTCTTATTATTAACAATATCTCTATAACTAGTAGGAGTATCTTTCTTAATATCAAAATCAAATACTAAATCAATATCTAATTTCTTAGCTTCAGTAACAATTCTTTTGGCTTTATCTAATAATTTTATCATCATATCATTTTGTCTAGATATTTCTTTACCTAATACATTACCAATATTCTTATCACTAGCAGCAGTTACTCTAAAAGTATCAGCACCCTTATTCTCTATACTAGCAATAGCAAATTTACCAATCTCTTTAGTATTATTAACATGCGTACCAGCACATAATTCAATAGAATCACCCATCGTAACTACTCTAACAACATCACCATATTTATCAGAGAATAATGCCATAGCACCTTTCTTTTTAGCCTCTTCTATTCCCATATATTCTATTATAGTATCATATCCAGCCTTAATTCTACCATTAACTAAGTCTTCTACCTTAACAATAAGTTCATCAGATAATCTACCATGATAATTAAAATCAAATCTAAGTTCATTTTCATCTACTTTAGAACCAGCTTGATGAACATTATTACCAAGAAGTTCTTGTAAACTCTTTTGAAGTAAATGAACTGAAGAATGATTCTTCATAATAGCTACTCTCTTATCTTTAGATACATGAGTAAGTATCTTATCTCCTTTATTAACAGTACCATTAAGAACTTTAACATAAAGCATATGTTGTCCATTAGGAGCCTTAATAACATCTAATACTTCTAATTTACAATTATCATTCTTTAAATAACCAGAGTCAGATACTTGTCCACCACTTTCCGCATAAAATGGATTTTCTTTTAAGAAAATATAACAATCATCACTACAAGTATCCACAAACTGATTATCTTTCATAATATCCATAACTTCTGTTTCAAGTCCAAGTTTTTCATATCCAACAAAAGTACTTTCTTTCTTATAATTAATAAGTAAATCATTCTGAAGATTCATACTAGCCTCTTCTTTTCTACTACTTCTAGCAAGTTCTTTTTGCGCATTCATATAAGCTTTAAACTCATCTAAATCAACAGTAAAGCCCTTTTCTTCAGCAGCTTCCATAGTAAGTTCTATCGGATAACCATAAGTATCATATAATTTAAAAGCATCTTTCCCACTAATTACTTTATTATCACTATTAAATAGTTCTTCTAATCTCTTTTCACCAGAAAGAAGGGTCTTTTGAAATAATAATTCTTCTTTCTCTATAAGTTCTTTAATTCTTTTTTCATTACCTACTAATTCAGGATAAGTTTCTTTATAAGAATCTACTACCACAGTTACTAAATCAGATAAAAAATCTCTATTAATACCAAGTTTTCTTCCCATTCTTTCAGCTCTACGAAGAAGTCTTCTAAGAACATAACCTCTACCAACATTCTCAAATATAGCCCCATCAGAAATAGCAAAAGTAAGACTACGTATATGATCTGCAATTACTTTAAATTCCATTTGGCCCGTATATGGTATGTCGCTAAGTTCTTCAATACTTCTAATTATTGGCATAAATAAATCCGTCTCATAATTAGTCTCTGTCTCTTGCATAATACAAGCCATTCTTTCAACCCCCATACCCGTATCAATATTCTTACTAGGAAGTTCTGGATATTCATTTCTAGGTAGTCCTTCTGTAGCATTATACTGACTAAGCACATTATTCCATATCTCTATATATCTATCATTTTCCTCTTCATTTTGAAGCATACTAATGCCTTTACCTTCAGGATCATATTTTTCTCCTCTATCAAAGAATATCTCTGTATCAGGTCCCGATGGTCCAGGTCCAATTTCCCAGAAATTACCATCTAATCTAATAATATGACTAGGATCAATACCAAGTTTAACCCATAAATTATAAGTATCATCATCATTTGTATATACAGTAACATATAATTTATTCTTATCCATATCAAAATATTTAGGACTAGTAAGTAGTTCATACGCCCAAGTAATAGCTTCATTTCTAAAATAATCGCCAATACTAAAATTACCTAACATCTGAAAGAAAGTATGATGTCTAGCAGTCTTACCAACCGATTCAATATCACCCGTTCTAATACACTTTTGACAACTAGTAAGTCTTCTATTAGAAGGAACAACACTACCATCAAAATATTTCTTTAAAGGAGTAACACCAGCATTAATCCATAATACTGTTGGATCATTAACTGGTATTAAACTAGCGGATTCTACCTCCGTATGACCTCTTTCACAAAAGAAATCCAAATACATTCTAATAATTTCATTACCCGTTAATTTCTTCATAAATTTTCCTCCTTCTTATATATATCATAAATATCTTTTTCATATTGCTCTAAAGTATCATTAGTAACAACATAATCATAATCATTAAAATTATCCATAGCAGTTTCCGTTTTATGTTTCTGCTGAGAGTCAGTAAGTTCTGTTTCAAAATTGATTCTATTTATCTTAATAACAACTACATTATCAAATCTTTCTTTAACACTTTCTATTTCTCTAGGAAGTCTAATATCCGGTACAATAATAGCATCATAAAAATAAGAATATATCTCTATATCATCTAATTGTCTTTGTATAAACATTTCCGCCTTATCAAGTTTCTCTCTAATAACATCCGTACCAAGTTTCTGTAATAGTTCTCTAGGTTTAGTCTCCTCTGTGCCATCCCAATCAGTCATCTCCATAGCATAAAATTTAATATATTTACCAGCTCTTGAAAAAATAACTTTCTTACCATCATCTTCATAAAACTTCTTCAAAAATCCTGCAGCAGTATCCTTACCATGTCTAGCCTTTCCACTAAGTAAATAAATCTTAGGATTTCTATATTTAACTTCCATCTACATCTCCTCCATATTTCTTCTTAATTATACCAAATAATTTAAATGAAGTAAATGAAAAAGATAAACAGAATTACTATTTATCCCATCTGTGCATCATTTCCGCATTTTATTGTGCTATTATCCTAAAATTTATAACACTATAAATTAATAACCAGTACCTTTCACACTTTCATTATTTCTTAGTCAAGAATCGTATTCTCTATCCTAAGTTCATCTTTAAATATTTCTTTAAAACTAACTAGTTCTTTAACTATAACATCAGGATATACTGCTTTAGTAGTCCTAATAGCATCATATATATTTT
This sequence comes from Caryophanales bacterium UBA3620, assembly GCA_002375205.1. Taxonomy (GTDB): domain Bacteria; phylum Bacillota_I; class Bacilli_A; order RF39; family UBA660; genus CAG-302. The sequence goes on along the minus strand of DFLL01000011.1, from coordinate 9,497 downwards.
TAAAATTAATTGTTTGTCTATTTTCATATATTGCATTAGAAAAACATTGTCTAAGTATTACTAAAGCAATATCTGGATAACTCGAAGATATTTCATATACCCTTTTAAACTCAGTAGTCATATTAACAATAAATTTCATAATCTTTTCTTTAATAAAATCTGTATAAGGTAGTATTACTCCCGTCGTTTTTTCTAATTTAGGAAGGGTTCTAAGAAGAATCTCTACTGTCATCTCTTCCGTAGGCTCTTCAACATCTACCTTTTCAAATCTTCTAAGAAAAGCCTTATCCCTCATAATATATCTTTCATACTCATATGTAGTCGTAGCCCCTATCATTTTAATAGAACCTCTACTTAATCCTTCTTTAAACATGTTAGCAAGATCTAATGCGCCTTGTGCATCAGTGCCAATTAAAGTATGTATTTCATCTATAAATAAAATAACTTTTTCTCTTGTTTTTAATTCTTCTACTAATTTTAATACCCTATTTTCTTCTCCATTAGAATTAATTAAAGCTGTCGTATTAACCCTATATATTGTATAACCCTTTAAAGCATCAGGTACTTCATTCCTCTGCATTCTGTACGCTAGTCCTTCCACAATCGCCGTTTTACCTATACCAGGTTTACCAACAAGTACCGCACTCTTTTCTGGAGTAAGAAGTACTAATATCAATTTCTTAATTTCATCATCTCTAGCTATCGCCGGATTAGTTATATATTCTACTTCTGTTAAATTATCTGCAAATCTATCTAGTATCGAATCCATTTTATATTCCTCCCATCAAAAAAAGAAAAATAAAAGTAGCAATAATAATTATAATAGCTCCAAAAAACAAGGCATCAATAATACCACCACTAGTTCTTTTTTTATAATCATACTTCATTACATATTTTTTTTCACTATCTTTTTTAGTCATGATATCACCCTAATATATCTTTTCTATTTTTTCTTTAATATCATCATTTAAATTACTAATAACATTATATAATTCTTCTCTCTTTTTATATAATCCTAACTTTTCTTCATAAAAATATAATCTATCACAAACATTCTTAATATTTTTATGAATAGCATTTCTACTAAGAAGAGTATTTTCACTAATCTCTCCTAGTGATAAATTATTAAAATAATAATCTTCAAAATATTCTCTTTGTTTATCCGTTAAAAGACCCGAATAAAAATCATATAGAATAATTAAATAGTCTCTTTCTTCCATCATAAAATATTCACCAAAGTATAAATAACTTCAATAACTATAATAATAACCCCTACTCCAAATAAAAAATATACAAGAATATTTTTATTCTTATCTTCAATATAGTAGTAGCAGATACTAAATAAAAGCATTGAAAACGAAACCAAAGTAACAGGAATAAAAACCTTATTGCATACAGCAAATCCAAGCATTACTAAAAATATAATACCAATTACTAATGCAATAATAAATTCCGTCTTTCTAAACTTCTTAGTATCGAATAACTTATACTTAACTTCCTTCTTTTTTTTCACTATTATCAATCCCTTTCTATAAATCTTTAAATATACCATATATATATTTTTCAATATCAAATGGTTCTAAGTCCTCTACTCCTTCACCAAGTCCTACATATTTAACCGGTATTCCTGTTTCTTCTTTAATAGCAAGTACTATTCCCCCTTTGGCAGTACCATCTAATTTAGTAAGTACTATCCCAGTAATATCTGTTACTTCATTAAAAGCTTTTGCTTGTGATATACCATTTTGCCCAGTAGTAGCATCCACTACCAATAAAGTATCATGAGGGGCACAAGGTACTAATTTCTTAATAACATTATTAATTTTACCAAGTTCATTCATCAAATTAACTTTATTTTGTAATCTACCAGCAGTATCTATAAGTACCACATCATATTCACCTTTAATTGCAGTATCTACTCCATCATAAACAGCGGCACTAGGATCTTTGCTATTAGTAGTGACAACAGGTACGTCAACTTTCATTCCCCAATCTTCAAGTTGCTCTATAGCACCTGCTCTAAAAGTATCCGCAGCTACCATAATAACCTTTTTACCAGAATCCTTAAGTCTTTTAGCAATCTTACCAATACTAGTAGTTTTGCCAACACCATTTACACCAATAAATAATATTACCGTAGGACCCTCTTCACTATAATTAATCTTACTACTAAAGGTATTGCCTTCAACATACATAATAAGAAGTTCATCAACAATTATTTCTTTTAACGCATTAGAATCCGTTATCTTTTCTTCCTTAACTCTTTTCTTAAGCTTATCAACAAACTTCATAACAGTATTAACACCAATATCTGCCATAATAAGAATATTTTCTAACTCTTCAAAATAATCATCATCAATATTTTTATACCTCTTAGATAAATTACTAATCTCAGTAGTAAATTCTTTTCTAGTCTTAACAAGACCTTCATCATATTTTACTACTTCTTCTTTTCCCTTAAAAACATTCTTTATCTTATTAAATAGTCCCATATAAACCTCCTGTCAATTTATTACCTAGTTCTTTTTAAAATATATGGTTTACTTACTCTATCTAAAAAAATAAGTTCCGATCTTAAATTATTCTTTTCATATAAAAAAGGTTCATGAATACTTTTCAAATCAGCCATCATTTTAACATTATCCGGTAATATTTTTTCATCTACTTTATTAATATGTCCACAATATGGACAAATAACATAGTATTCTTTAATATCTTCACCAAAATAATTAAGAGAATTAACACTATATATACTATTTTCATCTATATCAAATCTACAACCGCATGAATATTCAACATTTCTCATATGATTAAAATCATCATCTTTAACACATCTTATTTCTCTTTTAAAACCATTCATAATAATACTTCCTTACTTATAAAGTATATCATTTTTAATAACAAAAGTAAACATAAATACAAGAAAAAAGAGAAACTACTTAGCTTCTTCTTGTGCTCTTGTTTCTCTAATAACTGTAACTTTTATAGTACCAGGATACTTAAGTTCACTTTCAATCTTTTCCTTAATCTCTCTAGCTATTTGATGAGCAGTCAAATCATCAACTTCCTCAGGTTTAACCATAACTCTAAGTTCACGACCAGCTTGTACAGCATACGCCTTATCAACACCATCCATAGCATTACCGATTTCTTCAAGTTGTTCAAGTCTTTGAACATAATTCTCAGAAGAATCATTTCTAGCACCAGGTCGTGATGCCGATACCGTATCAGCTATAGCAACTATAGATGCAATAATACTAGTAGGTTCCGCATCCCCATGATGCGATGCAATAGCATTAATAACAATTGGATCTTCATTATACTTTTTAGCTAAATCCATACCAATTTTAACATGACTACCTTCCATTTCAAAATCAATAGCCTTGCCAATATCATGAAGTAGTCCTGCCCTTTTAGCCAGATTAACATTTTCTCCTAATTCTGAAGCAATAAGACCTGCTAAATTAGCAACTTCCATTGAATGATCTAAAGCATTCTGTCCATAACTGCTTCTAAAATGTAGTTTACCTACAATCTCTACAAGTTCAGGATCCATCTTCGATAATCCAAGTTCATATAAAGCATTCTTACCAAACTCTTTAATTGTTTCTTTAACATCAGCTTGCGTCTTAGCATATAATTCTTCAATTCTCGCTGGATGTATTCTTCCATCTTTAATTAAAGTCTCTAAAGTAAGTCTAGCCATTTCCCTTCTTAAAGGATCAAAACTAGATATGACAATAGCTTCTGGAGTATCATCAATAATTAAATCAACACCAGTAACAGACTCTATTGTTCTAATATTTCTTCCTTCTCTTCCTATTAATCTACCTTTCATTTCATCATTAGGTAAAGTAATAACAGATACCGTTTGCTCACTAGTAATATCCGCAGCATATTTTTGCATTGCTCCCACTAGTAATTCTTTAGATTTTTCTTGTACCTCAAGTTTAGCATCAGCTTCGGCCTCTTTAATATATGCTGCTATTTCCTTAGACATTTTTTCTTCAACCATCTTCATAACAGCTTTTCTAGCATCTTCTTTGCTGTACTTACTAATCTTCTCAAGTTCTTCAAGTTCTTGCTTTTTTATTTCTTCCATTTCTTCTTTAATTTCTTGAATCTTTTCTTGCTTTTCTAAAAGAGAATTTTCCCTATCTTCCAATGACTTTTCTCTATTTTGAAGAGCTAAATCCCTTCTATCAATATTATTTTCCCTTTGTAAAAGTCTATCTTCCGCTTCTTTTACTTCATTTTTCTTCTCTTTTACTTCTTTATCAGCATCAAGTTTTAATTTATGAATTTCCTCTTTTGCTTCAAGAATAGAATCCCTCTTAATCTTATCAGCATCTTTTTTAGCTTTATCTATTATTGAATCAGCTTTTTTATCATCACTTTTCTTTTTCAAAAAGTTAACAACATAAACAACTGCAAATCCAATAATCAATCCAAGAACAAATAACAAAATGGAGAACATTGTATTGCCCATTTAAAGCACCTCCATTCAAATTTTATTTATAGAAAAAATTATTACAATTAATTAATTTAAACTATACAATTTAATTTTATCTTAGAATAGGCTTGTTGTCAAGGCAATTTTTAACATCAAAAAAAAAGTCAAAAAAAGAAATAGATTTTAACATTTTTATTATCTATTTCTTTGTAATACTTTTAAATCTTTTTTATTGCCCCTACTAGAATACCAATAAAGAAGAAAATCAATATCAATACTTAATAAATAATTAACAGCATCTCTAACATATAATTGTCTATCAAATATTTCATGTTTTTCATTAAAATCATTATAAATTTTCTCTAATATTTGATTGTATATTGTAAATGCATTAACACCATTTATATACTGAATACATTCAATCTTCTTAGGTCTATCTTTTACTATATAATCAGTATCAAAATCATCTCTTTTAATCACATATTCAGGAACTGGTATTGAAATATTTTCATTATCATAATATGGATAAGAGCCATATCCAAACTGATCAATAATATCTTCTGGTATATCACACATTATTATTCTATTACCAAATTTATACATATATTTTCTTGCATGTTCTGCAAATTTAAAGAAATGCATATAATTAATACCATCACAATAATTAAAAGAATTATAGTTTTTTGAAGGATTACTATACCTGCTTGTCGTTACACTTCTTGGAATACCCTTAAATAATTCATCATATTCATCTTTATTAATGACTCTAAATAATATCATAAAATAACCCCCCATTTACTTAAAAACTTATTTTTTTCTAATAAGTTTCTTCTTATTATCCACACAAATAGTACTATCTAAATCCCTATCACTAAGAAATTTAACAACATAATCGTAAAATCCATTTTTATCATTATGAAAATCTTTATTATCCTTTTTCCATTTTTTATACATATTACGCAAAAAACGTCCATATAGTTTGCCATCATTATAGCCAATATCAGGATTAATATTTTTAACAAAAGCATAATCAAAATCATTCTTTTTTATTATATATTCAGGAATAGGAACTCCCACAGCAAAAAATATATATGGATAAAAATTTACATAATCCATTTCCTCAATCAAATAATCAGGAATGTCACACTCTAAAATCATTTGTCCATAATATGGCAAAAACATTCTAGCATGCTGTCCATATTTAAAGAAATGAATTTTATCATAATCAGGTTTGCCGATTAATTTATCACCATTTGCAATCTTCTTAAATTCTTCATCAGTTATTACTCTATACATAACCATAATATCGCCTCGGCTATATATAATACCACAAAAAAAGGAATAAAGCAAATTATCCCTTCAAAACACACTTAGCAGTTCTAACCATTTGAGCAGAATATCCCATTTCATTATCATACCAAGCAATTACTTTAACTAGTTGTTTTCCATCTGCTTCCACTACCTTAGTAAGTGATAAATCCACTAGAGAACCACATCTACTACCAATTATATCAGATGATACAATTGGATCAGTAGTTACTTCCAAAGTCTCATTAACATTATTCATAAAAGCACTATTTAATTCATCCACTGTTACTTTTTCTGTAAGTTCCAAAGTCAAATCAACAAGAGACCCATCTGATACCGGTACTCTAAGAGCACCTCCTGATAACTTACCATCCAAACTAGGTATTACTTTACCAATTGCACTAGCAGCTCCTGTACTAGTAGGAACAATATTCATCGCACAAGCTCTACCCCTTCTCTCATTAATACCCTTCTTATGTGTAACATCTAAAGTTACTTGATCATTAGTATAAGCATGAACAGTAGTCATAAAACCTCTCTCAATACCAAAAGTATCATTAATAACTTTAAGTACTGGGGCTAAACAATTTGTTGTACAAGAAGCTGCTGATATAACTTCTTCACTACCATCTAATATGTCTTCATTAACATTATATACTATTGTTTTAGCATCTCCCTTACAAGGGGCACTAACAAGTACTTTCTTAGCACCAGCCTTAATATGCTTATAAGCATCTTCCACTTTAGTAAATCTACCCGTACACTCAAATACTAAATCAATACCAAGTTCTTTCCAAGGTAAATTTTCTGGTTCCGTTTCCTTAAATACTTTTGTCTTCTTACCATCAACAATAATACCTTCTTCATCAAAAGAAACTTCTTTATCATATCTTCTAAAATTAGTATCATATTTAAGTAAATAAGCAAGTTCTTCACTACTAGATAAATCATTAATAGCTACCACATCAAAAAAACTATCTTCCTCCATTATTCTATATACTAATCTTCCTATTCTTCCAAAACCATTAATTGCAATTCTCATATTATCATCCTTTCCTTATTCATCTGCATAATTATCAAAGTATCCCTGTACATATACAACCGGAGTACCCTTATCACCAGAACCACTCGTCAAATCACAAAGTGATCCTACTAAATCAGTAATTCTTCTAGGGGTTGTTCCAAGACTCTTATTTTGACCAACTAAATTACTATCTTTCTTTTTAATCTCTTCTTTCATAGCCTTATTAAGTTCTTCTCCTCTTAAATTATCTAAATCATTATCCGATATATATTTAAGTTTAATTTCATTCGGAGTACCCTCTAGTCCTTCAGTATAAAATGGTGATACCACTGGATCAGCAAGTTCCCATATCTTACCTACTGGATCTTTAAAAGCACCATCTCCATATACCATAACCTCTACATGTTTACCAGTTTCTTCAAACATTCTCTTTTGAATATCATGTACAAGTTTATCTCCTTCTTTTGGAAATAATTTAAGTTTTTCATCAGTACTCTTATTTGAACCCAAAAGACCATATTTAGGATTATATCCACTACCACTAATACTTTCCTTCATAATATCATCAAGGCCTAATATAATATCAGCATCTTTTAATAATTTTTTTGTTCTTTCTCTTGTATGAATATCACAAGCAAGAACATTCTTGGTATATTTAAAAATATCTTTCGGATTATTAGAAAAGATAAATTCTATTTCACAACCCTCTTTTTTACAAATATCCGAATAAACATCAACATAATTAACTCCTGTAAACTGGTGTTTATACTTTCTAAAATACTTATCATAAGTATCAATACCAAAACAGTCGCTATAAGGATTAATATCATGTTCAAAAAGTAATTCTTCACTAAATAAATGATTACCAACCTCATCTGAAGGATAAGAAAGCATCATATATATCTTCTTACAACCTCTTGCAATACCCTTAAGAATCATTGAAAATCTATTTCTACTTAATATTGGAAATATAAGCCCTAACTGTCCATCAGGATACTTATTTCTAATGTCATTAGCAATATCATCTACTGTGACATAATTTCCATAACTAATACTAACAACAGCCTCAGTAATAGCAATAATATCCCTATCTCTTATCTCGAAATTTTCTTCTTTACTAGCTCTAAGTACAGAGTCTACAACAATTTCTTCTAAGTTATCACCATTTTTAATAACACCTGTTCTAATACCTCTACTTGTTGTACCAACACATCTCATAATCTCACACTCCTATCTCCTATAATAATTATATAATATAGGAAAATAAAAATAAAGAAAAAGATAGTTATTTTACACTAGTTTATGTAAAGAATTATTAATACCAGAAGATATTACTATTGCAAGTTTATCTACTATAAAATCAATTTCTTTCGGAGTAACAATAAAATTATAAGATAAAGAATCTAATACCTCATTAATAAGTCCTCTTTCTTCTTCTTCACTTAAAGTACCAAGTAGTCCTGCTAGTTCTCCTCTCTCTTTATTACTCAAATCCTTGTCTTTAATCTTATCATAATAATTATTTCTACTATAAATAAGTTTATTCTTATTCTGATTATCCTTAATATAAGAAATATGTTTGAATAAAAAATCAATTGTATCATATACAATAATAGAAGAACTAACTACTGTTGGAACACCTATCCCAATAACCGGAATACCCAAAGTATCAAAACTTATTTCTTTTCTCATATTACCTACTCCACTACCAGGATGAATACCAGTGTCAGTAATCTGTATACTTTTATTAATTCTAGTTATCGAAGAAGCCGCTAAAGCATCTACAGCTATCACAATATCCGGTTTAATTCTTTCTACTATCGAAGAAATAATATCCACAGTTTCAATACCCGTATCAGCCATAACCCCTGGGCTAATACCTGATACACTTCTAATACCATCACTAACATTTTCTCCAATTACATATAAATATCTCGTAATCAAAGTATTTTGAATAACTTTAGGCCCTAAACTATCCGGAGTACTCTTCTCGTTACCAAGTCCAATTACTAAAACCGTATAATCTTTCTTTAATTTCAAACTATCAATCATACCCTTTAATTCACTAGTAAAAATATCTTTAACCCTATCCCTATTACCACTATCAGTTACATCATCAAATTCAATTGTAACATATTTACCTTCCTTTTTATTTAATAAAGAACTATTATCCCTATCAACATCAACTTTAGTTACCTTAATACCATCTTTTTCATATATATCACTCTTAATATTAGACCTATTATTTTCAATACTATCAAGTACCAAATCACTCCTAATATCATACTTTTTTAAGTCAATTTCATGATTCATAATCATCACCAATAATATTTTTCACAAAAATAGCAGAAAATATTTGCTTTTTTATAATTTTTTTGATAAAATTATAAGTAGTTTTGGGAGGAGATGAATTTATCATGGCAAACGTTAAAAATGCAAAGAAGAAAATTAAACAAATAAACAAAGTAACTTTAGCACATCAACAACTTAAGTCTACTGTTAAAAACGCTATCAGAAATACTGATAAAGCCGTAGCAGTAGGTAATAAAGAAAATGCTGAAAAAAGTTTAAAATTAGCTATCAAATCTTTAGACAATGCTAAAGTAAAAGGTTTAGTACATAAAAACAAAGTTGATAGAGAAAAATCAAGATTAACTAAAAAAGTAAATTCAATGGAAGTAAAATAATTACTTCCATTTTATTTTTATAAAA
>DFLL01000001.1:16523-26518 GCA_002375205.1 Caryophanales bacterium UBA3620 | reverse complement strand
TTTTATAGAAAATATATTAGAAACAATATGAAGAATAATGGAGTTATTCATACTAAGTTAAAAAACGGAGCTGAAGGCTCTTCTAAAGTATATGAGATGTATTATGATTATGAAGAAAAACTGAAATATATTAAACCTCATAGAGTACTTGCAATAAATAGAGGAGAAAAAGAGGGTATTCTTACTGTTAGTATAACAATTGATAATGATTATGTATTATCTTTTCTAGATAGTAAAATTATTAAAGAAGGTAATGAAGAGAGTACGGAGATAGTTAAAGATGCGATTAGAGATAGTTTTAAGAGATTAATACTTCCTAGTATTGAAAGAGAAGTAAGAGCAGAACTTAAAGAAGTGGCTGAAGAAGGAGCTATAGATATTTTTGGTAAGAACTTAGAAAATTTACTTCTTACTCCTCCGATGAAAGATATTACAGTACTTGGTTTTGATCCAGCTTTTAGAACAGGATGTAAATTAGCGGTTGTAGATAGTACTTCTAATGTATTAAATATATCAGTTATATATCCACATGAACCGCATAATAAATGGAATGAAGCTAAGGATAAAATTAAAGAGTTAATTAAGAAGTATGATATTGATGTTATATCAATTGGTAATGGAACTGCATCTCGTGAGAGTGAAAAATTAGTTGCGGAAGTTATTTCGGAATATAAGGATAAGGATGTTAAGTATGTAATAGTAAGTGAAGCAGGAGCTAGTGTATATTCGGCGAGTCCCCTTGCTATTAAAGAATTTCCTGATTTAACGGTAGAAAAAAGAAGCGCTATTAGTATTGCAAGAAGACTACAAGATCCATTATCAGAACTTGTTAAGATTGATAGTAAGAGTATTGGGGTAGGACAATATCAACATGATGTTAATGAAAAGAAACTTGATGAATCTTTAGACTTTGTTGTTTCTAAATGTGTTAATAATGTTGGTGTTAATGTTAATACTGCTAGTCCGTCAATACTTAAATATATTTCTGGTTTAACTAAATCTTCAATAGATAAGATTCTTAAATATAGAGAAGAAAAAGGTAAGATTAAATCGAGAGATGAACTTATTAGTAAAAGGATTGTGACACCTAAAGTGTATGAGCAGTCTATTGGATTTATGAGAGTAATTGGTGGAGATAATCCTATGGATGTTACTCCTATTCATCCTGAGAGTTATGACACTACGATTAAGTTATTAGAAAAACTTGGATTTGGTATTAAAGATTTAGGTAGTGATAGACTTACTAAGTCACTTAGTAGTATTAATATCGATAATTTGTCTAAAGAATTAGGTGTTGATAAATTTACTCTTGAAGATATTATAAAAGCCCTCGAAAAACCTAATAGGGATTATCGTGATGATTTTGAAAAACCAATACTAAAGAGTAATATTTTAAAGATAGAAGATTTAGTGGTTGGTATGGAACTATCTGGTACGGTTAGAAATGTTGTTGATTTTGGAGCATTTATTGATATTGGACTACATGAAGATGGTCTCGCTCATATATCTAAACTAACAGATAAATATATTAAACATCCGATGGAAGTAGTATCAGTAGGGGATATAGTTACCTGCTACGTAGATAAGATATCACTTGATAAGGGAAAAGTTAGTTTGTCGTTAATTAAGCCTAATACTATGAATGGTTAAGTAAAATATAATGTTATTAAGATAGTACTATATATAATTATTTAAAAAAAATAGATTTAATGATATAATTAGTAAAAGAGGTGTAGAATGAAAGAAAAAAAAGAATTAATAAGTCAAAATGAAATGTTAGAATTTGTAGTAGGAATAATTCTATTGGCAATTGGTTTATTTATGTTATCGATGCATGTTAGAGTTTATTCGGGATGGTTCGCAGGGTTTACTATTGGCTCTATTAGAGTAGCATCTGGTGCTGTTACAATTCCACTTATTATAGGGGTAATCTGGTATGTAGCTAGACCTAAATCAAAGTTAGCTAAATGGCTATGTTTATTAGGTAGTCTAATAATTGTTGTATCAATTATTATGAGCATTCAAATTAACTGGGTATCATCAACATTATTTGAATATTTATTAATATTTGGATTATGTGCTGTAGGTATAGGATTAATATTAAAAACTATATTTATTGATAGAAAAAATAGTTAAGTTTATTATAATTATATTTGGGTAATATTGATATAAAATATAATTATCAATTTAAATATTAAACAGTGGTACAAATAATGCTACTGTTTTTTTATATAATAATATCTTTATATTAATTGCAAACGAGCTGATAATAAATAGCACAAGGTTTCTACAAAAAGTCATAGATTTTTCTTCAAACAAGTATATCTTGTAATTACAGGAGATATGGGATATAAAAAAACAAACCACTGGGGTTTGATTATATTAACATTTGAGTGATAGATAAGATAATTTGAAACTATCACTATATAAGTTAATACAACTAACTTCTATAAATATATTACTATATTTTCGTAAAATTTTAAAGCAATTTGATAAAATTGATAAAAAAAATGATATAATTATGTTTGAAAGGTAGTGAAATAATGAGAACAAAAGAACAAGCTTGTACAGCATGGCGTGAAATGTGTAAGAATTGTAATAATCACGAAGAATTTTTTGCTGGTGTTTTTAGTGCTATATGGGAAAATACTATGCCTTACGTACAATTATGTGACGAAATGTGTGATAAATTTAGTATTGCTACACTTAGCAATGATACTGTTGCTATACAAGAATTATATAACACTGCTAATTTAAGCGATTATCAAAAACAAAAAATAAAAAGTATGCTACAAACAAATAATGAATTATTGTTAACTTTAAATCCTTATATTTTACAAGAAAAGTATGCTTTTTTAGAACCATACGTAAACGAATTAGCATTAGATACAATTATTCAAGATAGATTATTAAGTCTTGATGATTACGAATTATACATAATAAAAAAAATAGTTGATTTATCATCAAGTTATGGTATAAATTCACATAGATTAATTGGTACCATTATAGATTGTTTGGGTAGATCATCTATTCCAGGTAGAAATAATGAGAAATTTTTAGAAAAAATTAGTTCTTTATTTGATTTAATTAAAGAGTGTGAAAATCAGTATACTTTAAATGATGAAATAATAGGAAATATTGGATTTATAATTAAAACTGGAATTTTCCCAAAAAATGTCGAAGAACTTAAAGATTTTACTGGGAAAATAAAAGAAATGCTATCTGAAGATATAAAAACTAATAATGACATAAATGATTTAAAAGATGATTTACTATATGCTTTATTTGGAATGGATTTATCAGATGCTAAATTTTTCGTTAAAGCTTTTGATGTAGAAGGCTTATCACCTGAATTAGCATTAAATGAAGGTGTAATAGAACTCACAACTATAAAAATGATATTAGGTTGTGAAGATATTGATAAATTAAAGGAAGTTGCAACAACTTTAATAAATGATACTGAATTTAAAATTAATTTATTTAATAATAGTTTGATTGAAGAAAATCTTTTATTACTTTATGCTAATGAATTTAATAAATGCAAACCTAAATTTAATGAATCAAATTTATTAACAAATATAGATGGTATTAATGTTTATAATTCAGGAGATCAATTTTATTCAATTGTAAAAGCTTTAGGTGCTTTCTCAGAAGATGGAAATGGACAAGCAAATTATTACGAAGAATGGAATAATGATAGGTATAGGAGTCATATAAACGCTGTAAGTTTAATAAGAAATGATAATTTAGCATTTGCAGAGCAAGATGGAAAACTACATATAAAATTAGGCTTTTATGATTTTGATGAAACAATGTTTTTAGGTGGTGGCAATAAAGATATTAATAGTACCCCAGATAGTAGAAATATGGGTGCAAAAATATATTCTAAACTAAGCCTACCTAGTAAATTCATAGATAGTACAAGAGAATGGCATAACGAATTAGACTTTGAAAGAAAAAACACTGATCCACAAAACCCACATTTCAAAAAAAATCCAGATTTTATTATTCTGGATCAAGAATGCGAAGATATTTCACAACTTAGTGTAGAAGAACAAAAACAATTTGAAGAATATAGAAATAATACTATTAAAGCAGCAAAAAAATTTGGAAATCTTCCAATATTAGTAATAAATAGAGAAAGAATTGCACGAAATGAAAACAATTTAATTAGAAAAATGTTAGATGACTATAATGTTTCTCATGATATGGAATTACTAAAAAAGATAATTATAAAATTTAATAATAATAGAAATGGTTGTAGAGGACCACAACATAAATATATTCGTGAAAAATACTTTTCTAATCAGTATTTTCAGGAGATACTTAATGAAATTGATAGTATCATACCAGAAAATCAAAAAGGATTCTTTTATGAATTTGTAAAAAATGAACATGAAAAGATGGCTGGTTGTTTTTATGATAATACAACAAAAGATATGCCCATTCGACCAAATGAATTATCTAAAAGAGGTGGTTTAAATGTCTAAAAAAGAAAATGATCAAAAAAAATTATATGAGTTGTGCTTAAAAATTATTTCAATATTAAAGAAATAAAATACGATAGCTTACAATGATAAGCTATCGTCTGAGTGTGTATAAAAATCTGTGTAAATGATATCTATCCATGATTTGAGGTAAGTTTATGACTTACTTCTTTTGTTATATACATAATAACATAAATTTTATAATTTCAAAGAATTTTTTTTGCTTTGTTATTTTTTATAAATTATAACAGATAATATAATCAAGATTAAACGTTAGTTAGTTCATTTTAGACTTTACTATATTTGATGGTTATAATAAAATATTTGGCAAAGCGATATTTTTATTCTACTATCAAACATAATAGATAATTCTGATAATATTGGGCCCCAATCTCTATAAGACTGTATCCATTTTTTTAACTATATTTTTTTGGATGAATATAAACATTTCATAAGTGACATATCTGTCGGAAATACTGATTTAGTCGTAGTATATTTTCTAAACTGATAGTTTAACGATTCTTCTAATGATAGTTCTTCCTTAATAATATTTACCATAGTTTCATCTTTTCTTTATAAAGTGGGATAGTCTTTGTATCCTTCCAATCCTGACTGCGTGAAACGGATAAAAAAAGAACCAATATAAGGTTCTTACTATTTAATTTGGAGCAGGTGATGAGAATCGAACTCACGCAGTCAGCTTGGAAGGCTGAGGTTCTACCATTAAACTACACCTGCATCAGTAGGCATAATTAATAATACTATACTTTTTTCCTTTTGTCAACAGCCTTCCAAGAAATTTTTACTAAAAATTTTAGAATTTACAAGATGTTTAATCTAATTATCTACTTTACTATAATTATTAAGTACTTTATCATTCATGTTTTCAATTATATCATCAAATAAACTATACCATTTGATTTGTATATAATTTCTTCCATATTCATATTTTCTATTGTAATTTAGGCATCTATTTAATGGCTGACATACTAATGGACCAAAATGAGGGGAACTACAGTAATTGTCTTTTTTCTTTATAATAATTTTTTTGATATCTTCTCTTTTTATCCATAAAAAGTCAGCAGGTTCTCCACATATTATTGCATCGATTCTATCATTTAGTACTAGTCCTTTAGTTATACTTCTTTCTATCATTTTGTTAATTAATTTAGGATTAGAAAATTGATTGTTTATGTAATCTATTTTTTCTTGATTATGCTTTTTATAGTTTTCTGCTGATAATCTTTTGAAACCACTATTGTCAGTAGTTCCGTCTCCATAATGATATTCTAAATAATTGTTTATAACATTGTCTGGTATATTATTTTCTTTTAAGAAATTTATAAATGTATTTATAGATTCTAAATGAACAGAATTTCTACTTCACATTTTAATGCTCAATCTTTTATGCATATTATTTATTTTTACAAATATATCTGCTTTTTGTTTATAATGATTTCTCCATGATTTAATTATCATTTGATCATTTATATTATCAAATAATTCGTGAATCAAATCGTATAGTAATGGATTTAACTCACATACTTTCTTGTTGTTTAAAGCAAGAACAAAATTAAATTCGTTATTATATCCTTTCATATCTATCACCTTGATTTTTTATTATATATGATTATAATTTTGTGTCAAGTGGTTTAATAAAAAATGTGGGAAATAGTGTATCTCTTAAGTGAAAATATCTATCTCCTGATAGGTATTTTTAATCACTTACATCGATATCCATAGTAATTATTATTTTATAATCGGGATATTTTTCTTGAACTTTATCATATATTTCTTTATATGCTTC
The DNA here is from genome assembly GCA_002375205.1 of Caryophanales bacterium UBA3620. Taxonomy (GTDB): domain Bacteria; phylum Bacillota_I; class Bacilli_A; order RF39; family UBA660; genus CAG-302. The sequence goes on along the minus strand of DFLL01000001.1, from coordinate 20,224 downwards.
GATTCTATTTTTATCTTCAAAATCTAAGATAATATCAAAACTTATTGTTTTTTCCTTTTTATCTAGATAGAAACCATGTAGTTGTAAGACATTTTTATAAGATGATACTATTTTATTTATTTCTTTTCTTATTGCTACTACTTCTTTATCCTTAGTATTAATGGAATAAATTCCAACAGCGGATAATAATACATTGTGTTCTTTATATACTTTGGTTGTTATTTCTCTAGTTAGTTTATCTATTTCTGATGCTGTCATAGTATCTTCTACTTCAATATGAATGGATCCAATATATGTTTCTGGTCCATAATTATTTAGGGTTAAATCAAAGGCTCCATTTACTTTAGGAGTATCTGCGACTATTTTTTTTATTGAAGTAGCAAGGGATGATTCTACTCTTTCTCCTAGTATTTGACTTAGTGTTACTCTTATCATTTGTATTCCTGAACGGATAATTATAATGGATATTATAATACCTAAATATGCTTCGAGACTAATATTGAGTGTTAAATATATAATAGCGGCGATTAAAGTAGATGCTGATATGATGGAGTCCATTAAGGCATCTTGACCAGAATTTATAAGGGAATCAGAATATACTTTTTTACCTATTTTTTTGAAATATAATCCTAATATTATTTTGGTTATTATTGCTACGATTAATATTATGATTGTTATTTTACTGTAATTTGGTAATTCGGAATTTATTATCTTTTTAGCTGATTCAATAAATGATGTTAATCCGGCATATAGTATTATTATTGATATTATTAGTGAACTTAAGTATTCTATTCTTCCGTGGCCAAATGGATGCTCTTTATCTGGGGCGCGACCTGCTAGTTTGGTTCCTATGATAGTTATTATTGAAGACAAAGCATCACTTAAATTATTTACTGCATCTAATATTATTGCTATTGATGATGACAGTAGTCCTATTCCTGCTTTAAACCCAGATAGTAAGATATTGGTAATGATACCAATAATACTTGTTTTTATTATTGTTTTTTTTCTATTTAATTCTTTAGACATATTTACTCTCCTTGTTTTTAAAATATATCATTATTATATGTTTTAGTCAACTATTTTAGATATTTTATTATTAAAAGTATGATATAATAAGATTAGATTTTTAGAGGAGGTATTATGTATTTAAATAATAAGATTTTAGTTGGAAAAAGCGGTGATAAAGAGTTATCTATTTTACTAGATAAGGCTAATAGACATGGTCTTATTACTGGAGCTAGTGGTAGTGGTAAAACTATTACTTTGAAGGTTATGGCTGAGAGTTTTTCTGATGCTGGTGTACCTGTTTTTCTAGCGGATGTTAAGGGTGATATTGCAGGTACTTGTTTACCAGGAGAAGAGTCGGATAAGATTAAAGAAAGACTTAATAGTATTGGTATTAAGAAGTTTGATTTTAAAGGGTTTCCTATCCATTTTTGGGATGTGTATGGTAAAAAAGGACATCCTATTAGAACTACTATTAAAGATGTTGGGGTTAATATTTTATCGAGAATGTTAGGCCTTACTGAGGCTTCGGAAGGAGTACTTGCTATTGCATTTAGAATAGCGGAAGATAGAAATTTAGAACTTGTTGATCTTAAAGATTTAAAAATATTACTTACATATATTGGGAAACATAGAAAAGAATATATTACTACTTATGGTAATATTGCTACTCAAAGTATTGGTATTATTCAAAGAAATATATTGGAACTTGAGAATCAAGGTGGAGAGTTTTTCTTTGGAGAGCCTAATTTAGATATTTATGATTTGATTAAGAATCATGAAGATGGTAGAGGTTATATTAACATAATGGATTGTGTTGAATTATTTAGGAATCCTGATTTATATGCATCTTTCTTACTTTGGATATTAACTACTTTATATAAGACTTTACCTGAGGTAGGAGATTTAGATAAACCTAAAATTGTCTTTTTCTTTGATGAAGCACATTTACTTTTTGATAATATGCCTAGTTATATGTTAAAAGAAGTTACACAAATTGTTAAACTTATTCGTTCAAAGGGTATTGGATTATATTTTATATCACAAGCTCCAACGGATATTCCAGATAGTATTATTTCTCAACTTGGTAATAGGGTTCAACACACTTTAAGAGCATATACTCCGGCGGAAGATAAAATTGTTAAGACTGCTGCTGCAGCATTTAGAACTAATAAGGATTTTGATACAGAAGAGGCTATTCGTAATTTGGGGACAGGGGAAGCACTTATATCGTTTCAAAATGAAAATGGAGAACCTAGTATAGTAGAAAAAGCAATTATTCTTCCTCCTCAAAGTAAGATGGGTACTATTGATGATTCTGTTAGACTTATGGTTATGGCTAATAGTTTATTTAAAGGTAAATATGATATTCCAGTGGATAGAGAATCTGCTTATGAAAAGATATCATTAGAATTAGAAGCGGAAAATAGGAAAAAGGAATTAGCGGATAAACTAAAAGAAGAAGAAAAAGCTACGAAAGAGGCTGAAAGAGAAGCTACTAGAAGATTAAAAGAAGAGGAGAAGGCTAAAAAAGAAAAAGAAAAAGCTTTAAAAAGTTCTCCGGGATATAAGCTTGGTAAGAAAGTTGTAAATAAAACAATAGATAAAGCTTTGAATAAGGGTATTAATAGTATTCTTAAGAGTTTATTTAAATAAGAGGAATATTCCTTTTATTTTTTTATTTCATTTTTTAATTTTATAATTGCATAGATGTTGATGAGTATAAGAATACCGATAAAGAAATCAGTAAATTTCCACATAACTGTTGATGAAAAGAAAGAACCTAAGAATATAATTATAATGGTAATAAATTTTAGTATTATTATATGGGTTTTCTTTGCTTTGTTAAAGTATTCTAGACTTGTTTCTCCATAGTAATATCCTGTTAATATTGTTGAAAAGGCAAATAATATTATTAATATTAAAAGGAGTATAGTACCTGTACTATTTAGGTGGTATTTAAAGGCATGTAATGCTATTTCAATACCGTTTATATCTTTTATATTTAGTATTTTATAATTTGATGTTAATACTATAATTGCGGTATTAGTACATATTAAAAATGTTGTTATATATATTCCTAACATTTGAATATATCCTCCAGAAATTGGGTTGTTATTATTCCCGGTAGAGGCCGCTATAGCACATGTTCCGATTCCTGCTTCACTTGAAAAGATTCCTCTTTGTACTCCTAATATCATTGTTGGTAGAAAACTAGAAGTAAAGGCTTTTATATTAAAGGCGCTACTAATTATTGAAGTTATTATATTAGGAATTAAATTGATATTTGTAATAATAATATAAACTGATATTCCTATATAAAGAAGTGACATTATAGGGACTATTTTACTAGTGGTATTTGCTATTTTATTTATGCCTCCAAATATTATTATCAGTGTAATTATGCTTAAAGTTAATCCTATTATTAGGGGATTTATATTATATATAGTTGTAATGCTTTTTGTTATGGTATTTGATTGAATACTAATAAATCCTGTAATATAACTAATTAATATAATTATTGAGTATATGCTTCCTAATTTATGATTATTTAGGTTTCTTTTTATGTAGTATGATGGACCTCCGATATTATTACTATTTTTATCTTTTACCTTATATTTGATACCTAAGTATGTTTCTGCGTAAGTAAGTGGAGCACTTAATATGGATATAAACCATATCCAAAAGATTGT
>DFLL01000001.1:9438-16416 GCA_002375205.1 Caryophanales bacterium UBA3620 | reverse complement strand
CCGATACGACCTGCAAGAGATAACATTAATGTTTTAAAAGAGTTTATACCAGTACTATTTTTTTCTTTTTTTAATAATTCTTTTGTCATTTTTATAATATTAAAGCTGATACCTTTTAATTTATATGTAAAATATATTCCAGTATACATTATTAATACTGATATAAATATCCATAATTTATCATTTATTATACTTAATATTTTAATTATTATTTGGTTCATATATTAAATGATATGTCTATATTTTATATTTTAGTAAATAATATTTATGGTGATTATATGAGAATAAGACTAGGTTATGCTTGTATTTGCAATGGAATAAAGGGTACTAGTTCTACTAATTATACTTATGCTGAATATTTAAATAATAATAATTTAAGTAAATTAGAGGAGGCTATTATCTCAAATTTGGAAGTACTTGAAGAAATTATAATTTATAATATTAAGAATAATATCCATTTTTATAGAATGTCTTCGAAGATTATTCCTCTTGCTACGAAAGAAGATGTTATTTTTGATTATATAGATAAATATAAAAGTTATTATGATAGAATAGGTAGATTGATTAAAAGAGATAATATGAGGGTGGATTTTCACCCTGATCAATTTACGGTTCTTAACAGTACAAAAAAGGAAGTAGTAGATAATACTTTTAAGATATTAGATTATCATTATAAATTACTTGATGCTTTAGGTATTAAAGATAAGGTATTAGTACTTCATATTGGGGGTAATACTTTTGGTAAAGATAATTCTACTAGAAGATTTATTAATAATTATAATAAACTTCCTAATTATTTGAGAGAATCAATTGTTATTGAAAATGATGATAAAGTATTTAATGTTAGTGATTGTATTAAAATAAGTAAAGAAATATGTACTCCGATTGTTCTTGATTATCATCATCATAATTGCAATAAGTGTGATTTCAATATAGAAGATGTAATAGATAGTTGGGGTGAAAGGATTCCTAAGATGCATTTTAGTTCTCCTAGAAATAAGAAAGATTATAGGAGTCATGCTGATTATATTAATAGTGATGAATTTATTTCTTTTATTGATATTTTAAAAAAATATGATAGGAGTGTTGATATAATGATTGAGGCTAAGGCTGAGGATGATGCTTTATTTAGGTTAGTTAGAGAGCTTAAGTATAAAACCGGTTATAAATTTATTGATGATACTTCGTTTGAAGTATAAAAATTATTCATTTTGGGTATTACATCTATTTAGAAAAAAATGGTATAATTATATTAGAAGTGAGTGATAATTATGTTTGATATTGGAGACTTTGTTGTATATAAAAGAGAAGTTTGCAAGATAGTTGGGATTAAAGAAAAATATTATAAAGATATGGATTATTTTTCTTTAGAACTGGTATTTGATAGTACTTTAAAAATAGATGTACCTAAGAATAGTAATCTTCTTAAATGTGTTTTATCTAAAGAAGAAGTAGAAGAAATAATTAATAGAATACCTCTTATTGATTATATTGATATGAATGATAAATTGTTAGAAAATGAATATAAGAAGTTACTATATGATGGTGGATATGATGGTCTTATTAAAATTATTAAGACTACGTATCTAAGAAATAGCGATAGACTAAATAACAAGAAAAAAGTAAGTGAAAAGGATGAAAATTATTTTAATTTAGCAGAAAAGTATTTATATAATGAGTTTGCTGTTGCTTTGGGAATAAGTCCTGAAGAAGCAAAGGAATATGTTATTAATAAAGTTAATGAACTTAGTAAAGAATGATAAAAAATGTAACTGATTAGGTTACATTTTTGTTAATTTTATACTTTTGCTAATTCTAGTATTATTCCGGTAAATACTCCGATTAAATATAATAAAGATAAGATAAAGATATTTTCTTTAATATTCTTATTTGATTTAAATAATACTAATAGAGCAGTACCACTACTTGAAAGTAATCCTGATAGGAGAGCTGCTAAAGAAATGGCATTATTTAAATATAATTCGGTTAAAATAACACTTGCTCCACAGTTTGGTATTAAACCAATTAAACATGTTATAAATGGACCAAAGATATTATCTTTAAGTAATATTTTAGAGAGAAATTCTTTTCCCACATAATGAAATAGTGTATTTAATATAAATGTTGTAATTAGAATGAATAGGGCTATTTTTAATGTGTGTTTAAGTGATGATAGTAAAATATGTTCTTCACAGTGACAATTTTCTTTATCACATATTTCATAGTTTTCTTTTTCTTTATTTTTAAATACTTTTGTAAATAGTATATCTATTAATATTCCATATATTATTCCTAATAATACTTTTATTAATATTATTTTAATAATTAAATTAATAGGAGCTTTTTTGGATATTAATATTGGTAGCATTTCATCACTAGTAGATAGATAAATTGATATTAGTGTACCTAAAGTTATTATTCTTGTTACGTATAAATTAGTGGCCATTACAGAAAATCCACATTGTGGTAGGGCTCCAAGTAATGAACCTAATACTGGCCCATATTTTTTTGATTTAGTTATTATTTTTTTATTTTTATTAGATAGTTTATGTTCCATTAATTCTATTAGTAAGAATGCTATAAATAGAAATGGTATTAATTTAATAGTATCTAATAGGGTATCTAATATTATTTCTTTCATAATATTCCTCCGATAGATAGATTATATCATTATTTTTTTTGTTCTTCAATTGAATATTCTCTTGTTTTTTTAATTTTTGTTTTTGGTAAGTTTTGTTCTATTTGAACATTATCTCTTAGATAGTTTGATAATGTATCAGCAACTATATTTCTTATTATTATATAATTTGATACTTGAATATCATTTTCTTTTAGGATTTTTCTTATTTCATTTGCTTCCTTTTCTTTATTTTCCATAGTTATTTTTATACATCTATTTGTGCATTCTATTAAAAATGTGAAATACTCATCGTAATCGTTAAATATTTTTTTCTTACTTACTAATTTATTAAATACTTCTTTAATAAAAGTTGATAATGTTTTATGATATATTGATTCTTCGCTAATTAAGTATTTATTTGTTTCTTTTATATATGGATATTCTAAAGTATTTGATGAATAAAAGTCTATTTTTACACTTTTACAATTATCTATTATATCAAGATTAAATAATAATAAAGTATTTACATTCCACCCTCTAAATATTCTTGTCATATCATAAGTGTATAAATTTATATAATTTAAATATAGTCCATCATAGTCTCTACTTAATAGTTCAAAGTTTATTGAAGATTTATCTCCATACAAATAATTTAATGAGTGGTGATATGATGGGTATTTTTCTATTATATTTTTTAATGTATCGTGGTCATTGATAGTTAGTATATTAGCTTCTTTTTTTAATTCAAAAATAGTCGCATTATTAATATCTTTATGTGAATAGTATTCTTGATTATTGACTAAATATTGAAACCATGGACTAATTGTGTAAGGTCTATAATCTGAAGCCCATAATCCTCCATCAGGCCTAAATGTTTGATTATCTAAGGGTCTTAATACATTTCTGAATAATTCTTTTGTGATTGTTTTAATACCTATTGTTATATATTCTTTTTTTCCCATAATATCTCCTTTTTTTGTAATGTATATAATAAGATATTTTATTTATTTAGTCAATAATTTTTTTAGATATTATTAGATGATATTATATTAGTGTGGTGTAATATGGGTGATAGAAAAGAAAAGGAATATTTTAATTATTTATACTTATAGTTACTATATTTTTGCTTATTGGTAATAATTATGTAAAGAGAGAGTTATGGTAAATTAGGAATAGGTGATTTAAATGGTGAGGTTAAAAAAATAATAATATTTATAAAAAAACAGATATTGAAGTTCACTAATGTTAATGAAGATAAATTGGTTCCTACAGAGAAAAAGAAAGATAATAATTTAAAAATAGTAAGAGGCACAAACAAATTAATACTTTAATTAAGATATTAGAACCATTTGGTTATACTTTATCTATAGTTAAAGTTGACGATAAAAGTAGTATAGATTAAAACGGGTTGGTTAAGATGGTAGAAAATGTAATTGATAAAATAAAAGTGTATATTTTATGGTTAATATCAAGTACTTTATTTAATTCATATATAATAGGTTAGGGAGGATTGACTTATGTTAATCCGGGTAGCGAAGCGGTTAAATATAGTATTATATTATAATAAAATGAATATAAAATATTAGGTTAAAATATGCAAAAAGTTCTTTACTTATTATTTAAAAATTGTTATAATACTAACTGAGCGAAGAGCTCCTTGCCTAGATATAGGCCGTTAGACCAAAAGGAGGTGTAAGAATGAGAAACTATGAAATTATGTTTATAGTAAGACCAGATATAGATGAAGAGGCTATTAAAAAGACTGTTAAAAATTTAGAAAAAATTCTTACTGATAGAAAAGCTAAGATTACTTTATCTAAAGAATTAGGTCAAAAAGAGTTTGCTTATGAAATTAATAAGTTTAAATCTGGTTATTATTTTCTATATAACATTGAAGCAAAAGATGATAAGGCTGTTAATGAGTTTAGCAGAGTAGCAAGATTAGATGAAAATGTTGTTAGATATCTTGTATTAAACTTAGACAAATAAGGAGTTAATTATGAATAAAGCAATTTTAATTGGAAGATTAACAAAGGATCCTGAACTTAGAACTACTCCTACTGGAAGAAATGTTTGTCAATTTGCAGTAGCTGTAAATAGAACATATACTAATGCTAGTGGAGAAAGAGAAGCAGATTTTATTAACTGTGTTGTTTGGGATAAACAAGCTGAGAATTTAGCTAGATACCAAAAGAAGGGTAACCAAATTGCGGTTGAAGGTAGAATTCAAACAAGAAATTATGATGATAAAGATGGTAAGAAAGTTTATGTAACTGAAATACTTGCTAGTAATATTAGCTTTTTAGATGCTAAAGGTACTAATGCAGGAGGTAATTCTTTTAATAATTTACCTGAACCACCAATGAATGAAGATAATAATACAATGAATAATAGTCCGGTAGAAACAGTATCTGTTGATACTGATCCATTTGAGGCTTTTGGTGATTCTGTTGAAATCAGTGATAATGATTTACCATTCTAATAAAGGAGGATTATTATGGCAGAATTTCGTAAGAAAAGAAAAAAAGTATGTCATATGTGTTTAGGAAAATCAGTTGATTATAAAGATGTTAATGTTATTACTAAATATATAAGTGAAAATGGTAAAATATTACCTAGAAGAGTAACTGGTACTTGTGCTAAACATCAAAGACATGTTGCTGAAGAAGTTAAAAAAGCAAGATTTATGGGATTTGTTCCATTTTGTAAATAATATAGTCGATATGGCTATATTTTTTCTTTTTAATTAATGACAAGATATGAAAAATATTGTATAATATTAGATGTAAAGGTGGGATGTTTTGTGAAGGTTATTTTTCTTAAAGATGTAAAAGGACAAGGTAAAAAAAATGAAGTTAAAGAAGTAAGTGATGGGTATGCTACTAACTATTTAATTAAGAATGGTTATGCTGTTAAATATACGAAGTCTAGCATTGATAGACTTGATAAAACATTGGAAAATGATAGAATTAATGAGGAAAAGAATATTAAAGAAGCAAATACTATTAAAAGTAAATTAGAAAAGGAAAAGATTACTTTTGGTGTAAAGACTGGAAAAGATGGTAAGGTATTTGGCTCTATTTCTAGTAAACAGATACATGAAAAACTAACTAGTATGGGATATGATATTGATAAGAAGAGGATTATGATTAATGAGAATTTATCTAATTTAGGTATTAGTTATGTAGATATTGAATTATATAAAAAGGTGGTTGCCAAATTAAAAATTGAACTTATTACGAAGTAGGTGGAATTATGAATAGAGAACTTCCTAAAAATATTGAGGCAGAGAAGTGTTTACTTGGTTCAATGTTTTGGTCTAGAGAGTCTCTTCAAAAAGGTTGTGAAGAGGCTTTTAGAGATATGTTTTATTTAGAGAGTCATGCTAAAATATTTGATGCTATACAGGCTTTATATTTGGGAAAAACTCCTGTGGATGTTACTTCTCTTACAGCTTATTTAATGAATAATGAAGAGATTAATGAAGTTGGGGGAGTTGAATATTTAAATGAAGTAGTTAATAGTGTAGCAACTGGTGCTAGTATTGACTATTATATTTCTTTGGTAAGTGAAAAATATACTTTACGTAAGATGATTGAAGTAGCTACTGGTATTGTTACGAAGGCTAGTAAAGCTGATACTAATGCTGCTGAAACAATTGATGAAGCAGAAAAAGAGATACTTAATATTTCTAAATATAGAAAAGTTAGTGAATTTAGAAAAGTGCAAGATGTTCTTAGCAAAGCACAAAATGATCTAGAAATACTTGCTAAAAATGGTGGTAAGATTAATGGACTTACAACGGGATTTGGAGAACTTGATAATTTGACTGAAGGTTTTAAACCGACACAACTTGTTATTTTGGCTGCTCGTCCTGCTGTTGGTAAAACGGCATTTGCCCTTAATTTGGCTTTGGCTGCTGCTAAAAGTACAAAGAAGAATATTGCTATTTTTTCATTAGAAATGCCTGCGGAACAATTAATAATGAGAATGATTAGTTCTTTAGGTCAAATTGATAATAAAAAATTATCGACAGGAAAACTTGAAAATGAGGATTGGAGAAGATTTAATGAGGCAATTAGTATACTTGCTGATACTAATATCTTTTTCCATGATGCAGGTGGTGTTACGCCTTCGGAAATAAAAGCTAAATGTAGAAGACTTGCTACGCAGGGTGAAGGACTTGGACTTGTTGTAATTGACTATTTGCAACTTATTGATTCTTCGGCGAGATATGCTGGTTCTAGACAACAAGAAGTATCAGAAATATCTAGAGCACTTAAAACAATGGCTTTGGAATTAGAGGTTCCAGTTATTGCTTTGTCACAGTTATCTAGAAGTGTTGAAAAAAGAGAAGA
>DFLL01000001.1:3501-9319 GCA_002375205.1 Caryophanales bacterium UBA3620 | reverse complement strand
GCTGCTCTTCATGCACCGGATGTTGAAGTACCTGTAGGTGATAATGTTCCTAATCCAATCCAGCTTATTATACTAAAACATAGAAATGGTCCTACTGCTACTATTGATTTATTATTTAAAAAGAGAACATCAACATTTTTATCGATAAAGAGGGAGAGTGAAAGTAGTGCAAAATAATAATAGTAAATGGGGATTTGGTATTATTGTTTTAACTATTTTAGTTAGTTTATGTATATTTATATTTTCTTTTGTGAGAAATATTAATAAAGAACCAAGTACTGTTTATACTGTTTATTTAGATGGTAAAATGATTGGTAATTTGGCTTCCAAAAAAAGTTTTGAAGAATATATTAATGAAAAGGAAGAAGAATTAAAAAAGAAGTATAATGTTGATACTGTATATACTCCTGATGGGGTAGAAATAAAGAAAAATTTTACGTACGATATTATGGTAAGCAGTAATGAACAAGTATATAGTCGCATTATTAGTAGTAAGAAGTTTACTGTTAAAGGGTATCAAATTAGTATTGATAATCCGGAAGTAGAGGATTATGAAAAGAAAACATTATATGTTTTATCAAAGGATATTTTTGATAAAGCTGTTGTTAATACAATAAAAGCTTTTGTGCCAGAAGAAGATTATACTAAGTTCATAAACGGTACACAGGAAGAAATTAAAGAACTTGGTAGTTTAATTGAAAATATTGATATACAAGAAAATATTACTTATAAAGAAGTTTTAATACCTACGGATAAAACTATATTTACTGATGTTGAATCATTGAGTAAATATTTGTTATATGGTACTTTAGATGAGCAGGAAACTTATGTGGTTACTGCGGATGATACTATTGAGTCTATTGCTAATAATCATAAGCTTAATGTACAAGAATTTTTGGTGGCTAATCCAGAGTTTACGAGTGAGAATAATTTGTTATATGAATCACAAGTTGTTTATGTTGGACTTATTAAACCAATTATTTCGGTAGTCGTGGATATTCATAGTGTTAGTGATGAAGAAAGAGCATTTGATACGGAAACTGAATATGATTCAACACAATACATTGGTTATACGGCTGTTGTTCGTGAAGGAGAAAATGGTCTAGATAGAGTTACAAGAAAGAGCCAATATATTAATGGTCAACTTATTTCTGGTATTGTAGATTCTACGACTAACCTTAAGCCTGCGATTAATAGAATTATTGTTAAAGGTGATAAGTATGCTCCTAATGTTGCTGATTTAAGTTATTGGCAATGGCCTACTGATAGACCATATACTATTACATCTTATTTTGAATATCGTTGGGGAACACTTCATACAGGTTTAGATATTTATGTTGGATATGGCGCATCAATATATGCTGCCAATAATGGCGTTGTTCATGCAATCGGTACTGGTTGTATTCCCGGTTATACTAGCTGTAATGGTGGACAAGGAAATTATGTTCTTATCAATCATAATGTTGGTGGTTATTATACTGTTTATATGCATATGAAAGATGTATATGTAAGCCCTGGTCAGACTGTCGCACGTGGTCAAAAAATCGGTACGATGGGTAATACAGGAAACTGTGTACCAGTACCTAGTCCACGTAATCCATATGGAGGTACACATTTACATTTTGGTTTAAGAATTGGTGCTGCCTACGGTAATCATATTAACCCTCTAACACTTTTTAAATGAAAGTTTGTGTATTGTCTTCTGGTAGTAAAGGAAATACTACTTATATTGAGACAGATAATGCTAAAATATTAATTGATATTGGAAATACTTCAAAATATGTAAAGGAAAAATTAGAGGGATTTGGAGTAGATCCCGCGTCACTTGATGCAATATTAATTACGCATACGCATGTTGATCATATTAAGGGGCTTAAGGTGTTTGAAAATAAATATCATGTTCCGGTATATATTACTAAGATTATGCATAAGTCATTGGATTTTATTGATGATTATGTATGGATTGATAAGGACGAATTTGATATTAAGGATATTCATGTGACTCCTATTAAGACGTCACATGATGCTCCTGATTCAAGAGGATATGTTATTTCAAATAAGGATAAATCTATTGTTTATATTACGGATACTGGTTATATTAATGAAAAATATTTTGATATATTAAAAAATAGAAATATATATATTATGGAATCTAATCATGATGTAGAAATGCTTACTAATGGGAAATATCCTTTTAACTTAAGACAAAGAATTTTATCTGATAAGGGGCATTTGTCAAATGTTGATTCATCAAAGTATTTAAGTACTTTTATAGGAGACAATACTAAGTATATATTACTTGCTCACTTATCTGAAGAAAATAATACGGAAACTCTTGCCTACGAGACACTTACTAATAGACTTATTGAAGATAAAAAGAAAGTTGATAATATAATTATTGCTAAACAAGATAAAGAAACGGATTTGATTGTAATATGATAAAAATAATATGTCCAGGTAAAATTAAGGAAGTATATTTAAGAGAGGCAATTGAAGATTATAAAAAAAGAATATCTAAATATCATAAAATAGAAATTATTGAAGTGGAAGATTCTACGATAGATGAGGAAGAAAAGAGAATTTTAAAACATATTGATAATAAGGATTATGTTATTACATTAGAAATTAAAGGTAATAGCTTAACATCAGAAGAGTTTGCTGATAAAATAGATAAAACTTTTATTGCTCATTCTTGTATTTGTTTTGTAATTGGAGGTTCTCTAGGACTTTCTGATGAGGTTAAGAAAAGAAGTAACTATAGATTGTCTTTTTCTAGTTTTACTTTTCCTCATCAATTATTTAGAGTTATTCTTTTAGAGCAAATATATCGAGCATTTAAAATATTAAATAATGAGACTTATCATAAGTAGTTAAGGAGGATTTATGTTTTGTCATAATTGTGGTAATAAATTAGAAGAAAATATGATAGTATGTCCTAACTGTGGATACTTAGTAGGAAGAAATCAATATAAGAAGAATATAAAGAAAAAAAGTAGTAATGCAAATGGAATAATTAGTTTGGTATTTGGTATTATATCATTGTTAATGTGCTTTAACTTTATGTTAAGTGATATAAGTAATGTTGGTATGTATACTAAGTTAACTGAAAAAATATATTATGCTTTAGATTTAGTGCTTGCTCCTTTATTTATGGCTTTTATTGCTTTAATAATTTCATGTGTTGGTAAAAATAGAGATAAAACATTAAATAGTTGTGCATTATTTTTATCGATTATTTCTTTCTTCTTTGTTATTACTGAGATTGTGATAGTGGTTATATATTAGTATGAGAAATTTTAATTATAAGAAAAGTTTAGGACAGAACTTTTTAAAAGATAAGAATGTTATTGATAAAATAGTAGATGCTCCGGAAATTAAGGAAAATAATTTGGTGATTGAAATAGGACCAGGAGCAGGTGCATTATCTATAGAATTAGTAAAGAAATTTGATAAAGTACTTTTGTATGAGATTGATACAAGATTAAGAGATATATTGGATGATAAGTTAAAAGAATATTACAATTATGAGATTATCTTTGATGATTTTTTAAATAGAGATGTTCTTAAAGATATAGAAAAATATGATTATGATAATCTTTATATAGTAGCTAATCTTCCTTATTATGTTACTACTCCTATTATAATGAAAGTTATTAAGGAAAAACTTCCTATTAATGAAATGGTTATTATGATTCAAAAGGAAGTAGCAGATAGATTTAATGCTACTCCTGGTAATAAAGAATATGGCCAAATTACAGTATTACTTCAGTATTTCTTTGAAATATCAAAGGTATGTAATGTTAGTAAAAACTCTTTTATACCTAAACCAAAAGTAGATTCTTCCGTTATTAGAATGAAGAGAAGAGATAATTTATTATATTTAAAGGATTTTAATTATTTTGAAAAATTAGTTAGAGATAGTTTTAGATTTAAAAGAAAAAATATTAAAAATAATTTAAATGATTATGATTTAGATATTATTAATAGAGTGTTATCAAAATATGGATTTGATATAAACTCTAGAAGTGAAGAACTATCTTATGAGATATTTGTAGATATATCTAATGAACTATGTGATAGAAAAATGTTAAAGGATAGTGATTAATGTATTATATCCAAAGACTAATGCACTTCAAATAAAAATCCGTGAATATCTTGTAGAGAAGAATAAGGATAAAATAGAGACTATAACTGTGTATATTGCTTCTAGATATTGGCCTATATATAAAGGTAATTCTAGTGTGAATTTTTCAGAGTTATTGGATAAGGCCTTTTTAGAATTAGGAATTGATAAGGAGAGTTTGAAAGATGGTCTGCAGATAGGGCTATTGAAAAATCAAGAAAAGGTAAAAGATAATTGTATATATGGTTAAATAGATACTTTGTATAGTATCTTTTTTTCATATTCTTTTTTTTATAGCATATTATTTTATGGGTGATTATATGTTTGAGGTGGGTGACTTAGTTACTAGGAAATCTTATGATAATGATGTGGTATTTAAGATAATTAGAATTGATAAAGATAATTATATTTTAATGGGTACCACGATTAGATTAATGGCAGATGCTCCAGTAGAAGATTTAAATAAATATAATAGTGATAAGGTAGATGATTTTTCTCCAGAGATAGAAGAGTATCGTAAATTAGAAAGAGATTCTTACTTTTATTTACCTGGTAAAATAGTTCATATTGATATGGATGATTTGTTTTTAGAAAGATGTATGAAGTTTTATAAAAAGAATAAACTTAAGGCGTATGGTATTTTATCAGAAGGAGATAATCTGGCTAATGATACTCTTGAGGCAATAAAGAATTATAATCCTGATATTATAGTTATTACGGGGCATGATTCTTTTTATCGAAAACATAAAAGTGATGATAAATATATGAATACTAGTAAGTTTGTAGAAGCTGTTAAAGCCGCTAGAAAGTGTGAGAGTAGTCATGAAAAGCTTATTATAATAGCAGGAGCTTGTCAATCTAATTATGAGGAACTTATTAAAGCAGGGGCTAATTTTGCTTCTAGTCCGAAAAGAATTAATATACATGCTTTAGATCCAGCAATTATTGCTACATGTATTGCTTTTTCAGACAAAAATAATAATATTGATTTAATTAAAATACTTGATAAGACAAAGTATGGTAGTGATGGGATAGGAGGGATTATTACCAAGGGTACGATGTATATTGGGTATCCTAGATAATTATGACAATAGATAAAATTAAAAATGATATTGATAGTAAACTTGGGGATAGTGTTAAAATTGTATATAATGGTAGTAGAAATAAAAAGGAAGAATATTCTGGAGTAATTACTGAGACATATAATTTTATTTTTATTATTAAAACGGAAGGGGAAAAGAAAAGTTTTAGTTATAGAGATGTTCTTACAAATACGGTAGAGGTGTTTTTTGATTAAAAAGTGTCAAATTTAATAAAAAAATGTAAAAATATAGGAATATGCTTGCTTTTATTTGATAAATAATATACAATGAATTTAGGAAGATGATTTCTAGAAGGAGTTGATACACATGAAGATTACGTCAGTTACAGTTCGTAAAATTGACAAAGAAAATTCAAGAATGAAAGGAATTGCATCAGTACTTATCGATGATTGTTTTGCAGTACATGATATTAGAATTATCGAAGGTGACAATGGTTTATTTATAGCTATGCCTAGTAAACCAACCGCTACTGGTGGTCACAGAGATACTGCTCATCCTATTGACAAAGATACAAGAAAAATGTTTGAGGATGCTATCTTTGAAGAATATAATAAGACTGAATAACTATTAGAAAACTAATAGTTTTTTTCAT
>DFLL01000001.1:0-3433 GCA_002375205.1 Caryophanales bacterium UBA3620 | reverse complement strand
GCATATCTTTACTAGGAGGCAATTATGGATAAAGTAAAAGATATGGAAAGTGGATTTAATCATGGACTTAGTATTTCGGAAAGAAAGAGTATTGTACTAACGGGAGTAAAAAAAATAGAGAGTTTTGATAATGAAGAGTTTTTAATGGAGACTACTCTTGGGTTTTTAGTAATTAAGGGTAGTGATTTAGAAATTATTAAATTAGATACTTATCAAGGTAATGTTTCGATAAAAGGGAAAGTAGATAGTTTGATGTATTTAGATAATGCTAGTGGTAAAAAGAATAAAGAAGATTCTTTATTAAATAAGCTATTTAAATGATACTTAAAACGCAAATTCTATCTCTTTTATTTTCTTTTGGATATGGTAATTTAGTCTTTTGGTTGTTGGAACTTAATTATAAATTATTATTTGAAGGAAAAATTGTTTATCGAATTATTACTTCTTTTTTGTTTGTTATTTTTGTTTCTTTATTATATTTTATATGTTTGTTAAAGATTAATAATGGGATAATTCATATTTACTTTTTTATTGTTCTCTTGACAGGTTATATGTTATCTTTTGTCATATATAAGAAAATTAATTGTAAAAAAAAATAGCCTATGCTATAATGTTATTGTAGGAAGGTGAAGATATGGCTAAGAAGAAGAGTAAAAAAGTTAGAACTAGAATGTTTTTTCTTATTGTATTATTTACTTTTGTTATAGGGTATCTTAGCTATAGTTTTTTTTCTAATGTTAGTAAGATAATGGAAATTAAGAGAGAGAAAAGTGAACTTAATGATAAACTTGCTAATTTAAAGGATGAAGAGGATACTCTTAATTCGGATATTAAAAAATTAAAAGATCCAGATTATGTTGCTCGATATGCTAGAGAGAAATATATGTATTCTAAAGAAGGGGAACTTATTATTAGAATACCTGATGATGAATAAAAGAAGATACTTACTTGGTATCTTCTTTATTTGTTTTTCTTGTTTTTTTAGTTTTATCTTCTTTTGTTTCTTCTTCGATGATATGGTCTTGTTTGTCTTCTTTAGGAAGATGTTTGTGTTCTACTAGATAATCAATTTCTTCTTTAGTTATTATTTCATCTTCTAGTAGAGCATTTGCTATTAATGATAATAATTCTTTGTTTTCTGTTATTATCTTTTTAGTCTTTTCATAGCAATTATTGATTATAGAACGCATTTCTTCATCTATTTCATGAGCTACGGTATCAGATATATTTCTATTCTTTGTATAGTCTCTTCCTAAGAATGTATTTTCAGATGGTTCTTCAAGCATCATAGGACCTAGAGAACTCATTCCATATTCGGTAACCATACTTCTGGCTATTTTAGTTGCTTTTTTAAAGTCATCATGAGCTCCAGTAGTTATTTCTCCAAACGTTACTTCTTCTGCTACACGTCCTCCTAGTAAACCACAGATTGATTCTAATAATTCTTTCTTTGTATAGTTAAATGATTCTTCTTTTGGAGTCATCATAGTATAACCACCAGCATGTCCTCTTGGTATGATAGTTATTTTTTGTACTTCGTTAGCTCCATCTAGTTTTAATCCCATTACTGCATGACCGGCTTCATGGAACGCTACTAGACGTTTTTCTTTATCTGTATACTTCTTAGTTACTTTAGCTGGTCCCATTAATACTCTATCTGTTGCCTCATCAATATCATCCATTGTGATTTCTTTTTTGTTTCTACGTACTGCTAGCAAAGCTGCTTCATTAAGTAGGTTTTCTAGATCAGCTCCGGAGAACCCTGGAGTTCTTTTAGCTAAGTTTTCTAGTGTTACTTCTTTAGCTAATGTTTTATTTTTAGCATGTACTTTTAGTATTTCAATTCTAGCATTTTTATCTGGCAAGCTTACTGTTACTTGTCTATCAAATCTACCAGGTCTTAATAAGGCTGGGTCTAAGACGTCTGGTCTATTAGTAGCGGCTATTATAATGATTCCTTCGTTAGCTCCGAATCCATCCATTTCTGTTAATAATTGGTTTAGAGTTTGTTCTCTTTCATCATGTCCTCCACCAAGACCTGTTCCTCTTTGACGACCTACAGCATCTATTTCATCGATAAATATTAGACATGGGGCATTCATCTTTGCTTGTTTGAACATATCTCTTACTCTTGATGCTCCAATACCTACGAATAATTCGACAAAGTCAGAACCACTTATATAATAGAATGGTACTTTTGCCTCTCCAGCAACGGCTCTTGCAAGTAATGTTTTACCTGTTCCTGGAGGACCTACCAATAAGACTCCTTTTGGTATTCTTGCTCCCATACTTGTAAATTTCTTTGGATTTTTTAAGAAATCTATTAATTCTTGTACTTCTTCTTTTTCTTCGGTAAGACCTGCTACATCTTTAAATGTTGCTCTACTTTCTTCAACTAATTTGGCTCTTGATTTACCAAAATCCATTGATTTGGCTCCGCCACCTATTTGTCTTGTGAAAATCCATATAGTAGCTCCTGCTAAGATAAGAATTGGTACGACATCTACTAGTACTGCAAGCCATGAAGATGCTTCTGGATCGTTTTTAATTACTAATTCAAAATTACTTGTATTTTCTTTGGCATTAGTTATTTTTGATATAAATTCATCAGAAAATGGTAAGTATAAGATAAATGTTTCATTATCATTATAATCATCTAGTTTTCCTTCTAATTTATATGTTTCTGTTCTTACTTTTGGTGTAACTACTAATTCGGTTATTTTTCCTCCATTTAAGTTTTTAATAAAGTCATCATATGATAATTCATGGATGGTATTATTAAATAAGTTAAATGCTATTAAGCATCCTATTACAAATACTAATAAGAATACATATGGTGTAATATTTTTTCGAATATCTTTTCTATTCATTGTTTTCCTCTCTTTCTTCACACTTTATTATTATATCATAGTTTTGATTATTTTCACTCTTTTTTATGCAAAAATTACTTTTTTTGATATTAGGTATCCATAATATATTATCATTAGAATCTACAAGTAATGGATAATTATTTCTTTCTTTTATTGGAAGTTTTTTTTCAATAAAGATTTCTTTAATCTTCTTTTTATTGTTACTTCCTTTTAATAGAATATAATCTCCATCTTTTCTATTTCGAAAATACAATGGTAATTTTATATTTTTAGAGTTTAATCTACAGATACTATTATTATCTAATTCTTCTTTATTTGTTTTAGTAAAAATGTAACTATCTATTTTTATTGAATCTTCAAATTTTAATTTATATTTCTTTTTATCTTCGATGTTTTCTTTGATATATAATTTATTGTATTCTTTTACTAATATTTTATTTTTAGGAATATTTAGTATTTGATTTGGTTTAGAATTATCGATGATATTTAATATATTATTTATTAGTTTATCAGATATGGTATTACTTTTATTATCATATATATTGTTCATTATGTAGTACATT
>DFLL01000026.1 GCA_002375205.1 Caryophanales bacterium UBA3620 | reverse complement strand
ATTATTAATATTAATATCCTCTATATTTAATATATTTTTTACTTTATCGATAACTTTACCATAATAATTAAAATCATCTATAACATAATTATTAATTTTACTATTTTTAAAATCAATAATCTTTAAACTATTACCAATATCAATAATAGTTCCTATTTTATATTTAGTACTAGCATAATTAACTAAAGAATTAATTTCACTAATGAAATATTCTTTACCTAAACTTCTTTCTAATAATCTTTTCCTAATACCAGTAAGTTTAAAAGAAGTTACTCTGTATTCATTTAAAGAAATACTACTTCTAAGCATATTAATAACTCTACCATAAGTACTAACATAATCATCTTTAATTTTTAAATAATATTTAGATACAATATTATTATTGTCATCTACTAAAATACCCTTAACACTAGTACTACCAATATCCACCACCATAGATAAATTCTTCATCTCTCACCTCTTCTCTATTATATAAAAGAGAAAAAGAAAAAGATGTCGAAAAAACATCTTAATATCCAGAAGTACCAATTATTGATTCATCATTAGTAACATAATCTTCTACTTCAATATGCCTATATTCTTTTTTAGAGTCTCTAATATAAATATCCTTAATCCCAGCATTAATAATCATCCTTTTGCATAAAGAACAAGGGCTAGATTTTTCCACATATTTACCATCTGAATAATTCTTACCAACTAAGTATAAAGTTGAACCAAGCATTTTAGAACGTTCAGCACTAATAATAGCGTTTTGTTCAGCATGAACACTTCTACAAAGTTCATACTTTTCTCCTCTAGGAACATTTAATTTTTCCCTTATACATTCATGCATTTCGCTGCAATTCTTTCTTCCTCTCGGCGCTCCATTATATCCTGTCGATATAATTTCATCATTTTTAACAATAATAGCTCCCCACATTCTTCTGATACATGTAGATCTCTCTAAAGCTACTTCCGCCATGTCTAAATAATAATTAACTTTATCAATTCTTTCCATCTTACTACCACTCCTAAAAAATTATATCATACTTTTACTTTCTTTTATAGACTTTTTTATATAATTTTGATAAACTATATTTGGTGATAGTATGAATAATAAAACAAAAAATATCTTAAAAAGTATTGGAATAATATTTCTCTTATTAACCTTTAGTTCATTATTTTTTTTAATATTCAATATAAATAAAGAAATTATTTCTGATAGAGAGTATCTAATCTACTACTCAGTATCTAATCTAATATTATTAGGAATCTTTATCTATATTTATAAAAATACCATAACAAAAGATTTATCTTACTTTAAGAAAAACTTCTTAAAAAATTTCTTTATTTCATTTAAATATTGGTTAATAGGACTTATTATTATGTATATAAGTAATTACATCATAACCCATATCTTAAATATGAATATAGCTAGTAATGAAATATCTGTAAGAAACTTTATAAATATAAGTCCCCTATTAATGCTATTTAATACTTGTATATATTCTCCAATTACCGAAGAATTAGCCTTCCGAAAAAGTATTAAAGATTGTATTTCTAATAAATGGATATATATCTTAACAAGTGGTTTATCATTTGGACTACTACATATTATAAATAATATAAATAGTCCATTAAGTCTATTATATCTAATACCATATGGAGCCTTTGGAATAACATTTGCTACTTTATACTATAAAACAAATAATATCTATAGTACCATAACTATTCATGCTATGCATAATACTCTAGCTATTATTATCTATCTATTAGGAGTATCATTATGAGAAAGTTTATAAGATTTTTATTCTTTGTACTATTATTCTTCTTACTATTATTAATATATGGAAGATATGTAGGTACAGATGGATTAATAACTAAAGAATACAGTATAAGTGCCAATATTGATGAATCATTTAATGGATTAAAAATAGTTCACTTTAGTGATTTACATTATTTAAGAGTAGCAAACAAGAATACATTAAAACAAGTAGTAGATGAAATAAACTTAATAAATCCTGATATTGTCTTCTTTACTGGAGATCTAATTGATAAAGATTTTAAATTAAATGATAAAGAAAAAAATAATTTAATAAGTGAATTATCTAGTATAAATAGTAAATATGGAAAATATGCTGTCTTAGGTAATCATGATTATAAAAAAGATGAAGAACTATTTAAAGAGATATACTCTTCTAGTAACTTTATCTTACTTCAAAATAGTTATGATATAGTTTATGGAAATAATAATGATAAATTATTTATTGGAGGATTAGATACCTATACTTTTGATAAAGCAGATATATCTAAAGTAATGGAATACTTTAGTGATAATGAAGATATAAATTATAAAATAATACTATGTCATGAACCAGACTATATCGATACAATAGTAAAAGATTATAATGTAGACTTAGTACTAAGTGGCCACTCTCATAATGGACAAATAAATATACCATATATAAAGAAATTCTTCTTACCAAAAGGAAGTAGAAAATATTATGATAACTATTATAAAGTAAAAGATACAGATCTATATATATCTAGTGGTATTGGATTATCCAGATTAAATCTAAGAATGTTTAATAAACCCTCGATTAACTTTTATCGTATAAACAAAATTACAGAGTAATTTCTCTGTAATTTTTTAAATATCAATTTCCTTTTTATTTACCTTCTCTAGTTCTTTTAAACTCTTATTAGGAGTAGGCATATCTTCCGGCATCATACCACCTAATTCTTTAATTGTCTTTCTATTTTTTTTCCCAACTTTATAGTGGACATTATTTGCTTTACTCTCTCCCTCTACATTATCATTTCTTATCTTTTGTTCAGTCTGAGATATTCTAAAAAGATTCGCAGCAAGTTCATCACTACCCATATTATCTAAAATATCCTCCCTATATCTTAATCCTTTTCTTTTAGCTATATCACCCGCAGTTTCCCCGTTATATAACCCTTTATAGCCAGCATTATGAAATTTATCAAAGTTCTTTACCCCAGCCTTTTTAGCAGTCTGATTTAAAGTATAATTACCTTTCTTTGTTAAACTCCTTTGATATAGTCTTTTCTCATCTTCTGTAAGACTATTATAATCCCTTTCAAGAAGTTCCATCTTTCTTGTCTGAATAGCAAAATATGTCTGAGCAAGAGCTACAACTTTCTTTCTCGAATCAGCTTTCCAACATTCTGAGCAATTAAATAACAAGCATATCTAGATAATTTATAATCATTTACCTCTTTTGTCGTTGCCCCAGCTTTCACGATTTTGTCGGCGCCGACAAAATGGTCTAGAGTACTATTATTACTTGACTCACACGAAATAATAGACTTCTTTATAACATTTTCAAATTTTCTCCATTCCGTATAATCTAATACCTTTTGTAATTCTCTTGCTTCCCAATATTCATTACCTTCTTTATCAATATGTTTAATATTTTCAAAAATATTGCTATTAATTTTTTCTAAATTATTATCTAACACTTTTTCATTCCTTTCTTTTATATTTTATATATTTAAAAACTTATTTTTTATTATATCACCTATCTCTTTCTGTTCTCCATTTTGTAATTATCTATTATAATGACTATATAATAAGTAGTCAAGATAGCTATTTTAATATTTATTATTTCCTATTAAAAAAATTCCAGAATAAATCTAGAATTTTTTATTTAAATAATCTCTTATATAAATCCTCATAATCTTCTACTAGAATAATATTAAGTTTATCTCTTACTTCACTAGGAAGACTTACTAAATCTTTCGAAGAATCAAGTGGTAAATAAACCGTATCAATACCATTAGTAACGGCACTAATAAGTTTTTCTTTAAGACCTCCTACGGGAAGTACTTTACCTCTTAAAGTTATTTCTCCTGTCATTGATACCTTATTACTAATAATCCTATTCTTAAGTAAACTAAGAATAGCAGTTACAATCGTAATACCCGCTGACGGTCCATCTTTAGGAGTACTACCTTCTTCAATGTGAAAGTGAAAATCACTTTCTTCAAATATCTTATAGTCTATTTTAAACTTAACACTATTAGCCTTAATATAAGAAAGAGCTATATAAATACTTTCTTTAATAACATCTCCTAAAGCACCAGTTAAAGTAATATTACCTTTACCAGGATATAAAGTACATGTTACCTTAAGAATAGAGCCACCATATAAAGTATAAGCAAGTCCATTAACAATACCCGTTTTATTATTCTCATCATTACTAGCCAAATTATATTTAGAAGGCCCTAAGAATGCTTCAACATCAGATTGTAATATCTCACACTTCTTATTCTTATCCTTTGATATAATAGCTTTTCTAATAATTGAATCAATCTGTCTATATAAGTCTCTAGCACCAGCTTCTTTCGTATAAGAAGTAATAATTCTTTCTATTGCAGCATCTGTAAATTTAATATTCTTAACCTTATAATCATTAAGTAAATTAGGAATTAAATAATGTTTAGCAATATTAATCTTTTCATATATCGTATAACTAGATAACTCTATAATTTCTAATCTATCAAGTAATGGTGCAGGTACACTAGCAATGTTATTAGCGGTTAATATAAATAATACTTTTGACAAATCAAATTCTTCTTCAATATAATTATCACAAAATTTAGCATTTTGTTCTCTATCCAATATTTCAAGTAAAGCAGAAGCTGGATCACCCTTATAATCTTTCGTAAGTTTATCGACTTCATCAATTAAAAATACGGGATTCATTGTCTTAGCTTTTTTCATTTGCTGAATTATCTTACCAGGAGAAGCACCAACATAAGTTCTTCTATGTCCTAGTATTTCAGCTTCATCATTAATACCCCCAAGTGATACCTTAACAAAATCTTTGCCTAATGCTTTAGCAATACTACTGGCAAGAGAGGTTTTACCAACCCCTGGTGGTCCTACTAAACAAATAATAGGACTAGAAGATGAATTAGTTTTCTTTTTAACTGCTATATACTCAATAATTCTTTTCTTAACCGACTCAAGACCAAAATGTGAACTGTCAAGTGCTTCTTCTATTTTCTTGACATCCGTAATATCTTTCGATTCAGTATTCCAAGGAAGACTAAGGAGCCAATCAATATATGTTCTAATTGTCGTAACCTCCGGAGAAGCAGGACTAGTAAGAGAATATCTATCTAACTCCTCATTAAGCCTCTTAACAATATTATCAGGTAATTCTTTCTCTTCCATTTTCTTTCTTATCTTATTAATATCATCTTCTTTTAAATCTGATTCTCCAAGTTCTTCTTTAATAAGCCTAATTTTTTCCTTAAGCATATATTCTCTTTGCTCTTCTTCCATTCTAATTTTAAGAGAATCTTCTATCTCATTTTCAAGTTTGACAGTTTCTATTTCCTTAGATAAATCCTCTATAATTTTCCTTATTCTATCCATCGGATTTGTAATAGATACATACTTAAACATATCCATATAATCAAGTGGAAGTTCTGATACAATAATATCCGATAGTTTACCAATATCTTTAACATCCGTTATTCTACCTAAAACAGTATTAGACATATAAGGAGATATATCAATATATTCATCTAATTTTCTATATAATACTCTTCTTAAAGCAGCAGCTTCAACTTCATTATAATCATATTCTTTTGTAGGTATTACAAAAGCAAACATACCTTTTTCTGTCTCTATATAATTAATAATTTCTACTCTATCTATACCAGAAATAACTACTCTTGCTATACCATTAGGAAGAACTATTTTAGATTTAATTTTACCTAAAATAGCATACTTAGATAAATTACTAATATCAGGTTCTTCTTCTAATCTATCAATTAAATTAACCAAGAGTAAATGACTATTATGATATTTCTCGGCGATATTTAATATTTCTTTATCTTTATCAAGTGTAAACTCTAACCTCAACTCATTAAAAGGAAGTAAAACTTCTTCTCTTAAATACAGTATCGGTAAATTAGTCTCAACCATCTTGCACCTCCAAGTTAAGAAAAAAGTACCCAAAAATAATAATAATTATATTGGGTACATCGCTTCCTTTCTTGATTATTTATATTATCATAAAATAAAAATATATCAAGTATTTTTTGATATATTTTTCATTTTTTTATAAACCATCTTAACTATCATTAACTCTCCATACTCTAATATATAAAATATTCCTTTATAATAGTAGGAAAGTTCATAAAAATATCCTTGATTGTAACAAGAGTTCATATATCTTCTTCAGCATATATATTAACAATACTAAAAACTTAGAATACCATAATTATTAATAAGGTAAAAAAAAGAAAAAATAGTTTTCATTAATTATTTTCTCTTTTTCTTTTATATTTCAATTGGATTTTATCTTTTTAATAAGATTTCTATATTATTTAATCATGGAATTCCATTTTAGTAACTATATAATTACCATTATTTCTACTTAAAGTGGCATTTTTGATAACATATTTAAAATAAGAAGTAGGACAAGAAGAAATATTAGTAAGAGAGCATCCCCCATTTTCATCTACTTTGTTCTCATCTAAATATTCATAAGCTATTCTCAAATTAATAATATTTTCAGTTTCACTTACCACTTCTATATTATAATTACCAGTATATAAATTATGCCATCCTTTAGCAGAATAATTTCTGCAATATAAATTACCATCTATTTCATAGTAGTTATCAAACATCTTAGGATTATTATAATCTGATACTTCTAATTTAACTTTAATTAAAGATTCATCCATAAATGTTAAAATATACTTTTTAAGTTCCTCTATTGATTTAAACTCAGATTTTAAATATTGAGCATCAAAAGTATGACCATCCTCTTTTATTTGAATTGTTTTACTATCAGTGGTTCCACCACAGTAGACCATTACTTGATTATCATCATAATATTTATTAACTTTATCTATTACTTCTCTCATTTTTTTAATAGAAGTAGCATCAGTAATAGACTCTTTAACATATTTACCACATACATATCCTGTATAAGTGTTTCCTTTTCTTTGATAATTAACTCTATACCATTTATCACAAATATCACTACTTCCTGCCTCTTCAAGCAATTCTACTTCTTCAAAACAAGAAAGACCATCTATTATATCTCCAGCTATCGAATTTCTAACATTAAGATGTCCAGAAGCATCATCACAAGCAACATAAGAAACTTTCTTGTTAATATCCTCTTTAACTACTTCTTCAGTATTATCGTCATCTTTATTATTAGACTTATCACCTTCTTTAGTTAAAGTAATAATTCCAATTACTCCAATAAGAATAACCGCTATTACTATGAAAACTATAATTATAATATTTCTTTTTTTATCTTGATTACTACCCATTTTACTAAATCTGATATTATCATCCTCTTTCCTTTTATTCTCCTTTTCACTATTTTCATGAAGCATTTCTATATTATCATGACCTTCTTCTTCAGCTATTTCCTTTTCAATATCTTCCATATTATCCTCCTAATGTAATTTTATAATAGAATAGAAAATATTTCAAGTATTTTTATTTTCATTTATATTATATAACAATAAATGAAAAATATTTGTCAAAAAAAGAAATCAATAAGATTTCCTTATACATATTGTTCCAATTTAAGTTTATCCGCTACTGTCACAATAAATTCTGAATTAGTAGGTTTTGCCTTATCTATATCAACACTATGTCCAAATACTTCCTCCATTAAGTCCCAATCTCCTCTATTCCAAGATACTTCAATAGCATGTCTAATAGCTCTTTCTACTCTCGATACAGTAGTATCAAACTTACTAGCAAGTTCCGGATATAATTCTTTAGTAATACCACCTACTATTTCAGGATTACTATATACCATAGAAATAGCTTCCCTTACATATTGATAACCCTTAATATGCGAAGGCATCCCAAGTGAATGAAGCATCCTACTAATATTTATCTGGAGATTACTACTAAGTAAATTAATACTTTTAGAATTCATAGTATCGTCAAAAGACTCTAATATTTTTTCCTCTAAGTCAGCTAAACTAAAAGGTTTTAATATATAATAGTTAACTCCATATTCACTTACCTTTCTAATAGTTTCAGGGGCATTATAAGAAGTACAAATAATGATATTTTCATTTCTACCATCATTTTTTAATTCTTTTAATACTCCCATTCCATCCTTTTTAGGCATAATTAAGTCAAGTATAATAAGATCATATTTAAGCTTTCCCTCCCTTATAATTTCTAGTCCTTCTTCGCCATCGTATGCTTTTCCTACAATTTCAACACGAGAACTATCTTCAAAATAATCCTCAACCATTCCTACTAGATTAACATTATCATCAATCATAAGCACTTTAATTTTTTCCATATTTTTTACCCTTCTTTCTTTTACTCTTTTATTGTACTAAAGTATTTAAGCAAAATATGTCGAATTATAGACTTGACTTAAAAAAAATAGAGAAATATTTACGTACTTCTCTACTTAACCATATTAATTATTTTTTCTACTTCCATTATATTTGAAGATAAGCCCCCAATTACAACACCATTAATACTATCTATATTAATAATATCTTTAATATTAGTAGAATCTACACTTCCTCCATACAACAAATTCGGCTTTTTATGATATTTTTTTTCCAAATAACCAGAAATAAACTCAGTTACTTCTTTTATCCTACTAACACTAGGAAGAATTCCTGTACCTACAGCATACTCTGGTTCATAAGCAAAAGTAATAAATTCAATATTTTCAACTTCATTTAAATATGCATCTAACTTTTTAGGAATAGCTTCCTTATAGTCTTCAGACTCGCTCTCACCAAAAAATAAAATTGGAAAAATATTTGCATCGACTATTCCAAGTAATTTTTCATTTACAATTCTTGGAATTTCATTAAATTTATTTACTCTCTCATAATGACCTACCAAACAATATTCAACCCCCAAAGACTTTAATTGTATCGTAGAGATTTCTCCAGTATTATTAATATCTATATCATAATGAACATTTTGACAGCCAACTGGATAATCTGAGTTATTAAGAAAAGCCTCTAAATATATATCCGATGGGCACACAATAATATCCATATCTGTATCAATATTATTCAATTTATCTATATAGTAATACACTTCATCATAAAGCATTCCCATTTTATGATTTAGAACTAGTAGTTTCTTCATGAGTTTTTCTCCTTTCCCATGATAAAGCCAATATTCCTCCTACTACTAGGGGAACATAATATGTAGCAAATCTCCAAATAAGCATATAAGGCATTATATCATTTTCTTCAATCAAACCAGTAAATAAATATATAAAACAGTATTCAGCAGCACCACTTGCGCCTGGAGTAACAATTAGTGAACACATCATTTTAGCATATGTAGCAAGAATAAATAAATTAATAAAACTAATATTAGTAATATGCATTGCTCTAGCAATTGGCCAAGCAGCTATCATTAAGAAAAATAATGAAAAAATATTATACACTCCGATTTTCCATAATAAATGTCTATCGCTACGAAGTGATTTAGCTCCTTCATCAAAGTTAACCATAAATTCATCAATCTTATCCCTTGATTTATTAACATCTTTTATAATTTTAATTTTATTTAAAAAGAAAACTCCTTTTTGCAATATAAAATTTTTTACCCATTTATTATAAGTAATAAGAAAGCATCCCCCTAACAGAACAAAATTAACAATAAAATTAAGAGTAATTGCACTACCAACAAAACTACTATCCACCACTATATGCGTAAAAAAGTTAATTATAACTGCAACAGTATTTACAATTATAAGTGCTATTTCATAGAGAATAAACTTTTGCATTGTTATATTCGAAGCGCCACCAAGAGATATACCACTTTGTTTCAAATAGAATATTTCAAAAGCTTCTCCGCCAATAGCACTTGGGGTAATACCAGCATAAAAATGATAAATAAGAGCTATCTGTTGCATCTTAGACATACTTATCTTCTTATTCTCTTTCTTTCCAAGTTCAAAAGTTGTTAAACCAATCAAACATTTAGATAAAAAGACAAATACTATTCCAAATAATAACCATATATAATTAACATTATAAAGACTATGTAATATATCTTTAAAATCATTCTTTAAAGAAAAGAATAAAACACATACAAATAGTACAATTACAAATACTAAATAAATTTTAATTTTACTTTTCTGCATCTTCAATCACTTCTATTCCTACTAATTTTCTATCTTCCAAATATTTCATAGTAGCTCCGCCACCTGTAGATACATGATAAAATAAATCATTAAATCCAAGATTATTAACTGCAGAAGCAGAATCTCCCCCACCTATAACAGTTTTAATCTTATACTTTCCAAGAATATTAAATACCTTTCTAGTACCATTAGCATATCTACTATCTTCAAACATCCCCATAGGTCCATTTAATATAACTCTTTTTGCATCTTTGAGTTCCCCATCAAATAATCTAATCGTTTTGGGGCCTATGTCATATCCAATATCATTATCATCAAATTCATCTATTTCCTTAATTGCATCTTCACAGACAAAATCAACAGGTAAAATAATCTTTTCCTTATAATTATCTAATATTTTTTTACAAAAGGAAAGATTATCTTCTGATATAATACATTTTCCAGTATTATATCCAAGTACTTTAAGAAAAGTAAAAGACATTGCCCCTCCTATAATCAATTTATCACTAATCTTAACTAAAGATTCAATTAATTTAGTTTTATCTTCTATCTTCTTTCCACCAAGTATCGTAATAAAAGGATGAGTATTTAATTCTAATATACCATTAATTTTTTTTATTTCTCTTTCGACAAGAAATCCAATACCACTAGGTATATATAAAGGAATACCAGTAACCGAAGCATGGTTTCTATGACATGCCCCATATGCATCATTAATATAGATATCACCTAGACTAGCCCAATATTTTGATAGTCTCTTATCACATTTCGATTCCTTATTACCATCAATATCCTCAAATCTTGTATTCTCTACTAAAAGAATATCTCCACTTTGCAATTCACTAACCATCCTACTAAGTTCTTTACCTCTAGTTTCTGGAGAAAATAATACTTCTTTTTTTAATATATTAGATAGAGCCAGTGAAACAGGATATAAGCTATTACACTTCTTATCTTCATCAGTTTTAACCCTACCTAAATGTGAAAGAAGAATAACAGAAGCACCATTATTAATAGCATACCTAATAGTCTTAATACTAGCCCTTATTCTTGTATCATCAAGAATAATACCATTACTCATCGGAATATTAAAATCACACCTAATAATAACTTTCTTTCCATTCAAATCATAATCTTTAATAGTCTTTTTCATATTCATTACCCAACTATAATTCTACCATATTTAAAATTATTAGTCTATATCTAAATTTAAATTAATAAATTATAATAAGGATGATATATGGAAAATATAATAGAATACTACTATAATATAAGAATAGATAGTATAATAAATAAAGGCAATGATTACATATTAAAAGCCAAAAAGAATACTTTAATATTAAAAGAAATATACAAGATAAACAATATAAGCATAATATGTAATTTATCGAATACTTTAAATATAAATGCTATTATTCCAAATAAAGATAATAATATATTTACAAATATAAATAATAAAATATATTCACTTATAATAATAAAAAGAACATCAATTCTCACTCTTCCTAATATTTCAAATCTATCTAATATCAATACTAGCATAATACCAGAGTTAGAAAGAAACAATTGGGAAACACTATGGTCAAATAGAATAGACTTTCTAGAAGAATATATTTCACAAAACGTCAACAAATTTCCTCTTATTAGAGAGAGTTCTGATTACTTCATCGGATTATCAGAAAATGCCATATCCTATTTAGTAAATACCAAAAAAGAAGTATCAAGAAATTATTATCTAGATAAAAAAGTAATATCTCATATTAGCTTATCCAATTCCCTATATGACCCATTTAATATAATCTTTGACCATAAAGCAAGAGACATATCTGAATATATAAAGTATTCATTCTTTATAAATAATACCAATATATATAGAGAATTAGATGAATACTTTAAACATAACAACTACTCTAAATATGGAATCCAAGTACTATTTTCTAGACTATTATATCCCAATTTCTACTTTAATACTATTGATAAAATAATAAATAATGAATTAAAAGAACAATATTTAAATATAATATTAGATAAAATCGAAGGATACCAAGACTATCTTTATAATATTAACCTATATCTATCTAAATACTATAATATACCAATACCCTTATGGCTAAAAAAAAACAAGGACATTAATCCTCATTTACAACCTTAATAACCTCTGGTATCTCATTAATAAGAGCACTTTCTATACCATCTTCTAATGTATAAGTAGCAAGTTCACAATTAGAACATGCTCCTACTAAAGTAACATACACAACACCATTTTCAAATCTATTAAACTTAACAGAACCACCATCATTCTCTAAATAGGGTCTAATTCTATCTAATACCTCTATTATTTTTTTTTCAATTTTCTTATTATCCATAAATCTCACCCAAAATATATTTTATCAAACATTAATTAAAAATACAATATCTATTCCTCTTTAACAAAATTACCAAAAATTCTAAATACATTTTCAATACCTCTTTTTAATAATTTGTTTACTCCTGAAGATACCTTATTAGTTTTCCTAGTTAAAGAACTAGTATAGTCTCTATAGGTAGGTATCGCATAATCTTCTAATGTTACATCTTTTCCATCACTAATATCTTTTTCAAATTTTCTCATCATTTCACCAGTAAGAATCGTTCTCTTTTCCAAATTATACTCATAATAACCGCTTCTTTCAATAATATATGATACTACGAAAGCCAAAAAAAAGATAAAGAAAGCACTTCTAACAAGCTTCTTTTTATTCATTGTTATCACCATTAATATAAAAGTATAAACTATTAGATAATGCTTCTACCGTATTTAAGACTTCATCAATAGTATTATCTACTCCACCTACTTCAATTAATATACTATTAGAACTAATATCTTGGTTATATATACCATCTACTCCTATTCCTTCTTTTTTTAATATTCCCTTAGACAATCCAGGATAATATTTATCAACAATGCCATTAATTTCTTCAGAAGTTTTTAAATTATCTTTATAATTGTCATGCTCAAGTCCTACAACAAATAAAATTTTAGCATAATCCTTTCCACCAATATTAGTAGTAGTACCACTTCTTCCAACAGAATCCCTATGAATATCAATAAAATATTTTAGAGAACTATATTTATTTTTTTTATCAAGGATAAATATTCTAGATGCTTTATAAGAATTAGTATGATCCCATCCATTTAAACTTAAGAATTCTGTTAAATTAGCATCCTCCACTATTGTAGATATGCCCCTACTATTAAGTTTTTCTTTAAGTAAATATGATGCCATCAACACATTGGGAGTAATCCCATATATATCTAAATTAGTACTATTATAGTTTTCTAATTGATGTGAATTATATATATAAACAATCGGATTATTAATATCTACAGGATTTGGATCTTCAATATAAGAACTAACCTTCTTAAGTTCCTCTAAATTACTATAATCATCATTATATTCTAATTCAATGCTAGATGATTTTTCTTTAAATATCCCAAGATTAAGGATAGTACTCGGATTCTTAAAATCAATATTAAATAAATAATTAGTACTAGAATTAACTATATCAATTAGTTTATGTTCTTCAAGTAAATGACTATTACCACCTTCTAATAAAAAATTAATAAATTTAGTATTATTAACATTATTACTATTTCTTAAAGAATAATAAAAAGTAATCGAAAATAATAAATAAATGATAACTAAACAAATAATAGACTTAAATACTCTTTTTTTAGAAGAACCTTTTAATTTCATTTTTTTCAAGAATATCACCTAATAAAAGTATATACTTATAAATAGACATTATATGTCGAAAAAAAGCATATTTCTATGCTTATTTCAAATCTAATCTAAAATTTTTAAGTTCGTCAATAAACTCCCCATCTTCTTCTTCCTCAGTTAAATTATAAATTTTATCCTTAACCTTTTGAAGTTCCTCATAACTAATAATAGCCTCTTCTTCTTGTTTTTTTTCATAATCAGTAAGTTCAATATTAGATGGTTTCATTTCTTCTTCCATTCGCGATACAACTTCACTAGCAAATTTCATATTATCATTAACACTATAAGTATCTTCTATTTCCTCAAGTGGAGAAATAGATTCATCTTCTAAATAAACTTCCTCCAAATCATAATTATCATCATTTGAAACAGAATATATACTTACATCCTCATCAATATAATTCTTTTCAATATGAATTGGTGAAATAGGCATTTTTTTAGACATTTCTCTTAAAACATTCTTTTGGTAAGGTTTTGGGGCTTCATCATCAGAAATAACCTCTTTTTTTTCCTCAGTACCAGATTCAAATGATTTAGGAATCTCTTCATCATCAGAAAAAATAAATTTACTATCATATTCATACTTATCTTCTTTACTATTAACTACTTCTTTATTTTTTAAAGGAATACTCTCCTTTTTATTATCAATCTGAAGTATTTCTAATCCATTAAGGTTATCTTTATTACTAATTTGTAAAACTTCTGAATCCTTATTATCCTTCTCAATAACATCAATGGGATCAATAACTTTTTGTACATTATCTTCTTTATCAGCAGAATAAGAAGCGGCTTTCTTCTCTTCTTTTAATAATGTAGCTAATTTTCTATTTTTATATAAAAGAAAGATTGCAAGTCCAACTAATATACAAGACAAGACAATAGCTAACCAAAAGAAAAATACTCCATCGCCAGTCAAATTACCATAAAAACCCATTAGTATCACCTCAAACTACTTAAATAATTAAGTATTGAACCAACATATATACATGCCGTTTCAACTCTAAATATCAATTTTCCAAAACTTATACTATCAAATCCATTATTCAATAAATAAGTTTCTTCTTTATCACTAAGTCCTCCTTCAGGACCAACTACCACTATAATTTTAGCACAATTACTAATTCTTTGTAAATAGTAATTAAACATTTTATCCTTTTCTTTAGTAGAGGCTACTAACTTAATATCAGCCTCCTTTTTAATTAATTCCTTCAAACTCATAACATCTTCAATTATTGGCATACTAATTCTTTTTGATTGTTCACTAGCCTCCTTGCAGATACTTATCCACCTTTCCTTCTTTTTCTTAAATCTAGTACTATCAATCTTAACAATACTACGTTCCATATCAACAGGAATAATAGTACTTACACCAAGTTCAGTAAGTTTTTGAAGTATCAAGTCCATCTTTTGTTCCTTAACAAGTCCAACTGCAACAGTAACATCAAAATTAAGCTTATTTTCATCATCTACAATACTTTCAATATTTAAAGAGAAAGGATCAAAAGAATTAATTTTACATATATATATTTTATTATTATAAACAACCTCTATTAAGTCATTTATTTTCATCCTCATAACGTTCTTAATATGATGAATATCACTGTTTTCCAATACTATAGTTTTATCATAACCTTTAGCAAAATATCTCTGCACAATATCACTTCCAAATTAATTGTACTAAATAAATTATAAAAAGTCTATAATTATTTGACACTCCTCTTTATTAATCTAGCATGAACAACCGTTCTTTCAGAATCAGAATAACAAGTGCTAAGAGTTAATATCTTATCATCTTTACTCAAATTAGTATTAAAATTATATAAACTTCTACCTTTAATAGTATTCAAAAATTCCACATATTCATTATCACTATTAAAATTAGTAGTAATATAGTAAGTTTCCGTTTTAATTTTATATACCGAAAATATTTGCCATAAAGTATTTTCATTCTCTAAAGATATTCTAATAACATGATTATCCTTATTTGAATACCAATCACTTTTTAATACCCCATTAAGTGAGCCAAACATTGTTTTATCAAGTCTACTATGACCATATATAATATTATTTCTATCACCAAAATTAATATTATTACGATAATCTAAAAATATCCATCCCGCAGTATTATAACTCTTATCAAAAGAATGACTAAGATAAAAATCATTATCACTAGTATGTACAAAAGGATAATTAATATTAGTATTATTAACATTAATCCATCCCACAATATCACTATTTAGCCTATATAATTCCGTTATATCAACATCAATAAGTGGAAAAGTAATATAATACCAATATGGATTTCTTTTATCATCTTCTTCATTCACAATCACAGTTTCAGGAGTATCCTCTACTTCAACTACTTTCGTAACTTCTTCAATTTTCTTAGTAATATTTTCAGTTTTTTTACTATCAATACCCCAACTAAATATCTTATATAAACTATATACAATAACCCCTATAATTAATAATAATAATAAAAGAACCCATTTAATCTTAATTCGTCTTCTTTTTCTTCTCACAATAATTTCTCTTTTATTATTATTTCTCCGTGAATGCTTAGGAATATAATCAATATTATATCTATTATTTCCCATTTAAACACCTCACTATCTAGATACAATTATACCAATTTTTTTAAATAAAAAAAAGACTATTAATTAAAATAATATGAATAAGTCAATAAAAAGTGGAC
>DFLL01000007.1 GCA_002375205.1 Caryophanales bacterium UBA3620 | reverse complement strand
AGGCATCAGTATAAAACTTAGCTATTTCTAAAGCACTTTTATGTTCTCTCTCGGAAGCTAAAGTCATTTTATCTTCACCTTCATCGGAGTCTCCAACATTATGACCAACATCAGTAATATTCATACATCTTTTGACATTATATCCAAGATACTTAAGTGTTTTCTCTAAGATATCCTCAGATATATATGTTCTTAAGTTACCTATATGTGCATAATGATAGACTGTTGGACCACATGTATACATAGTAATTTCATTCTTATTATGAGGGATAAATTCCTCTTTCTTTTTAGTTAGTGTATTATATAAATACATAATAACCTCCTTTGTATTATATTTATTTTCTTTCTATTTTTTCCATACCACCCATATAAGGTCTTAATACTTCTGGAATAGTAATACTTCCGTCTTCATTTTGACATTGCTCAAGTAATGCAGGAAGAAGTCTACTAGTAGCTAATCCTGAAGCATTTAAAGTATGCATATAATGTGATTTACCTTCGCTATCTTTAT
Source organism: Caryophanales bacterium UBA3620 (assembly GCA_002375205.1). Taxonomy (GTDB): domain Bacteria; phylum Bacillota_I; class Bacilli_A; order RF39; family UBA660; genus CAG-302. Next base: position 6,414 of record DFLL01000007.1, on the reverse strand, counting down.
ATTTCATATTACCTCTTCTTGCTTGATAATCTCTAGCATTAGAAGCACTACATACTTCCTTATATATACCCATACTAGGTATCCATATTTCAACATCATAAGTTCTACTCATACTTGCACTACAGTCACCTGCAGCTAATTTACTTACTTGATAATGAAGTCCTAATCCTTGGACTAATTTTTCAGCTTTAGCAAGCATTTCATCAAAAGCTCTATCACTATCATCTTCTTTTGTATATTGCACCATTTCTACTTTATTAAATTGATGGCCTCTTACTGTTCCTCTTTCTTCTACTCTAGAACTACCTGCTTCTCTACGATAGCACGGAGTATAGGCAAAATACTTTTTAGGAAGTTCATCTTCCTTTAACACCTCATTACGGTGGATGTTTACCAAAGCAGTCTCTGCCGTTGGAAGCATAAACTTGCCATCTTTTCTGCAGGTTCCGTCTAACCAATATACTTCATCTTGAAATTTAGGAAATTGTCCTGCTGTAAAGCCACAGTCGTAATTTAACATATGTGGTACTAACATAAACTGCCAATTATCCTTAATATGGGTATCAATAAAGTAATTAATTAAAGCCCACTCAAGTCTTGCACCAAGTCCAGTATATATCCAGCTACCTTGTCCCGCTAATTTTACTCCTCTTTCATAGTCAATTAATCCAAGTTCGGTAGCTAAAGTTACATGATCTTTCGGATTAAACTTAAATTCAGGTTTTTTTCCATAAACAGATACCACTTTATTATTTTCCTTACCACCCGCTACTACATCTTCATCAGGAATATTAGGAAGAGCGGCCATAAAGTCAAATATTTTCTCATCTAATTCATTATACTGTTCATCAAGGCTTACTATTTTTTCTCCTATTTCTTTCATTTCATCAAGTAAATATTGAACATCTTTTCCTTCTTTTTTTAACATTGGTATTTCTTTAGAAACAACATTTTTTCTATTCTTCAAAGCATCTCTTTCAATACCAATCTTTCTTTTTTCAATATCCCAGTCTTTTACTTCTTCTAATGATATTGTATCTATCTTCTTCCTTAAATCTTTTTCTACATTCTTATAATCTTCTCTTATTTTATTAATATCTATCATAATTATTCTCCTTTATTTATTTATTTAATACTTTTTTTAGACTATCAATAGTTATTTCTTCAAAGCGATATTTTTGCTCTATTTCTGGATATTTATCATGATCTACTTCGGATAAAAACATATCTAATGGTCTTACATAACAAGGTAAGTTTCCATATAATCCTTTATATAATACCATTTCTTTATTAGTTTCGGAGTCTATGACAACATCCATTACTAAATAATTATCTCCTTTAAAGTGTCTATAAATAGTATTTAATTTAATTTCTCTCATAGTATCCCTCCAAATAATTTTTTATTCTTATTATTTCATCTTGATACTTATTTTCTAATCTTATTTTTGTTTCTTCCTCTAATAATTTTAATCTCTCACTATTATAGTTATCTGACATATCAGCATATTTTAATTTAATAGCTTCAATATTATTACTAGTTAATACTCTCGTTATTTCATCATGATATGGTATTTTATTTCTTTTATCTTTAGTAACTATTTTAACTACTTCTAAAACATTATCATTAAAACCTAATTCTTTTAAATAATTAAAACTCATACCAGGTATATCTTCTACTACATCATGGAGAAGAGCGGCGACTTTAGTATCTTTTCCTTCGACACCAATACTTACTCTTATTAAATGATTAATATATGGTTCTCCAGCTTTATCTTTAATATTTTTAAATAAGCGGGATACTAAATATAAGGCTTTATCATATTCACATTTAATTGATTTAACTTTATCTTCTTCATATTTACTTAGATTATCCATAAAAGAGCCTCCTAATGAAAAAAAGAATGGTGCACTTAAGGAGTCTTATAAGACGGTACCATCCTTTTATTTTACTTAATTTTGATAACGGTTATTCACCGGAAATTTATTAAATTTCACTCCGAGGTAGAAACTAATATATTTATTAATTACTTTTCACCAACCAGTAACTCTCTATATAATATTTATATAAGTCATGTCCTTTTCTACATTTTATAATTATCTATGTCTTTTATTTTGCAAATGTTTTCTTACTTTATCAACTACTTCTTTTGTTGGATGCTCATATTCATATACAGTAATACCAAAATCATTCATCATGTCTTCATCATTTATATCTTCAACAAAACCAGTCAAATCTAGTAAAAGTCTTCCATACCATGCTGGGCTTTTATATTGAATCCCATCATCATTTCTAGAACTAATTATGTCATAATCCTTTTCTTCAGGATTATTATGCTCTGAAAATTCTTTAAATTCCATAATAATCTCCTAAATAAAAATGGGGCGGAATGTGGGAATCGAACCCACGCATAATGGAACCACAATCCACCGTGTTAACCACTTCACCAATTCCGCCATTGACAAAATAAATTCTATCATAATTTTCTTTATTAGTCAATAGTATTTTGCTAATTTATTATTATATAAAACCTTATAAATAAAGAAAGAAACTAATATTATAGTTTCCTTTCTAATAACTCTTCAATAGTTAGTTTTTCTTGCTCTCCTGTTACCATATTTTTAAGTGATATAACATTTTCTTTTATTTCATCTTCTCCTATTAGAATAACATACTTAGCATTTATTTTATTAGCATATTTCATTTTTTGTTTAAAGCCTTTATCCATATAACAGATATCTACTTTGATATTATTTTTCTTTAGCGTATTATATACTTTGAAGATATATTCATAGTCTTCACAGAAAGGTATAATAAGCATATCGGTAATAGATGCTTCATTTATATTTATAATATTATTATCAAGTAACTGATCAAATAACCTAGTAAGTCCAATAGATATACCTACTCCGGGTAATTTTTTATCAGTATAGAAGCCCGCTAGATCATCATATCTACCACCCGAGCAAACGCTTCCTATTCCTGGATAATCTTTTAATATAGTTTCATATACCGTACCAGTATAATAATCAAGTCCCCTAGCTATTGTTAAATCGATTTCAAAATTATCTTCATTTATTTCCATTAACTTCATTGTATTAATAACTGTTTCTAATTCATTTAAACCAGTTATAAAGTTATCATTATTAATATTCATATCTTTTAAAGATTTTATCTTTTCATTATTAGTTCCTTTAACATTTATAAAGTTAATTATTTTATCTATCTTATCTTTAGGAATAGATAATTCTTCTAGAAGACTAATTACTTTATCCGTACCTATCTTTTCTAATTTATCTATTATTCTTAAAATATCAGTTATTTTATCAGTTAATTCTAGATATTCAAAGAAGCCTCCTAGTACTTTACGATTGTTTATTCTAATTACAAAGTCTCCTATATTTAGTTTTTTAAAGATATCATAGATAATACTAGGCATTTCAGCATCAAACATAATTGATAATGATTCATCTCCGATAACATCGATATCGCATTGATAAAACTCTCTAAATCTTCCCTTTTGTGGTCTTTCTCCACGATATACTTTACCTATTTGATATCTTTTAAATGGAAAAGTAAGTTCATTATATCTTTTAGCAACATATTTAGCTAAAGGTACCGTTAAATCAAATCTAAGTGATAAATCATTATCTCCCTTAGTAAAACGATATATTTGTTTTTCTGTCTCTCCTCCTGCTTTAGCTAGTAATACATCAGATGACTCAATTACTGGAGTATCTAATGGATAAAATCCATAACTTTGATATGTCTCCTCAATTACTTTCTTTATATTATTAAATACTATCTGCTCATTAGGATATAATTCCATAAATCCAGGTAGTGTTCTAGGCTCAACTTTATTCATAATACACCTCTTTCTCACAACTAAATTTTACGTTATAATTAATAAAAAGTCAATTATTTACATCTAATTTATTGACATTATACATAAAATATTATAAAATTAATATGTCTTAGGGGATTAGTTAAATGGTATAATAATGGTCTCCAAAACCACTGTTGGGAGTTCGATTCTCTCATCCCCTGCCATTTAGAAATCTGCTCTAACTTTTGATAGTTAGAACTTTAAATATAAGAAAAATTCAGTTGCTAAAAAGGCAGCTGATTTTTCTATGTTGCAAATTAAAAAGTCACATATTCTGTTAATTAACAAATTATCTTAATAATTATGTATAATCGTAATTTTAATTATCCCATGACATTATTCTGCAAATACAGTTTTAATATTTTTTCCCTTAATTTTTTGTTTATTTTCAGTTTGATTTTTATCTATACCATAATTAAGATTACGGGCTATTTCCTCAGAATATTTTTCTTTCACGTAACAATCATATTCAACAGTCCAAAGATCCCCTGGTTCATTAAATATAATACAAAGATCATTTATATTATCCAATAAAAATTCTCTTATCTCTCCTACATTTTCTAATCGAAATTTAATAGGAATATTGTAATAATGTAATGTATATACCAACTGTATAAAATCTTCTCGTTTTCTCAAAAATCTAGAATTTTTAAAGCCTAAAAAGGTTAAAATAACACATTTATCGTTTATTCTAGGACATAATTTTATCTCGTTTACAGTTGGTGGAATTGGAGGAATATCCTGATTAGTATTAAATACAATTTTTTCTATTCCATATGGTAGTTCAGTAACATAGTAGGCTCCAATATCACTACCGTCAAACTCTTTTATTGTTCTAGGCAACTTAATTTCAATACTAAGTGATCCTAAAATATCTTGCCAATCTTTATCAGAATCAGTAGGTGCAAATTTTATTATTCCATCAGGTAATTGATTAGAAGAATATGCTAAATTTGATAAGCGATATAAATGAATTAATGAGCTTTCATTAGGATATTCTTTGCGCCATATAATTTCTAAAATTGATCGAAGTGAAATATATTCACTCCATTCAATACCGTAAGAATTAACATCATTAAATATACTCTCATAATATGACAAATAATTATTATCATTATTTAATGATATAGCCTTACTAAATAATGATATAGTCTTTAAATCATTTTTTTTGATTAATGTATTATTTAATAAATCTTTAAATCCATTTACTTTATCAAATAATAATAATATAGATAATTTCTCTATATTGTTAAGTGTTTCATCAGCATTTATAAAATAATCTTTTATTACATTAAATCTATTTTGGCTAGAAAATATATCGTTATCGCTTAATAATAAATTAATTTTTTCTCCTACTATTTTTTTATAATATTCATATCCATAGTCTTCTTTACTTATTACTGGTACTCCAAAACAATTAATATCCTTAGTAAGAATATTAAATTTAGCTTCATATAGTTTTAAAAACATGTCTTTACTTATTAAACAATTAATATCCTTAGTAAGAATATTAAATTTAGCTTCATATAGTTTTAAAAGCATGTCTTCACTTAATTTATTGAACATATTTAATAATAAATATTTTGCTTCTAAGTCTTCTACTTGTTTCAATAACTGTTTTGCATCTTCTTTATCAGAATTTTGTTTAGGCAGTATTTCCAACTTACATAATTCAAAATCTTCTTTATGGCTTAAATAATATTTTTCTAGTTCTATTTCTAAATAAGAAATTATACCTAAATCATGCATATTACTACTTAATACCTTATCATATTTATCTTTAATAAATGTACAAGCTAGTTTAGTTACTAGTTTTTTTCTATTATTTAATAATTCGTTTTCTTCATTACTCAAATTATTCATATATCTATTTATTTCATTCATACGAATAAGATATAATTTACAAGCAGCATTGGTTGCAAAATTATTAGATTTACAGATAATTAAACCACTATATAAGAAATCTAATTCATTTGATATTGCTCTTCTTTCTGTTGGTCTTATAAAATATGTCTTTTTCTTTATTTCAGTTAATGCCATATATCTTAATAGCATTTCATTATGTAATCTATTATTTTCTTCATTTAGAATATATAGTTTTAAATATTCTAATTTTGCTTCTAATAATTCTTCAGTATTACCACTAGCAAGTATTTCATTAATCCCTGTATAATTATTACTCATAATATGTTTTATAATAATATCCTGATTTTCTAAATACTTTTTACTTAAGTTTTCACAAGATATATCACCAAATAGTAATTTTTTATTCAATTTTTCTTTATATTCTTTTTTATATTGATCTAATAATTTAATCATTTCTGTTTGATTATTTTTAATTAAATCTTCTCTAGTTGGAACATCAACAAAAATAGGAGCTACTGCTTTTTTATTTTTTAATTTTTTAAATCTTTTAAATAACCAATTAAAAATCATAATATTCCCCCTAAAAGTGCTGTATATTATAACATAATACTATATAATTTGCAATATTTAAGAAATAGGGATGGTGTAAAATAGTTTTGGGATT
>DFLL01000032.1 GCA_002375205.1 Caryophanales bacterium UBA3620 | reverse complement strand
GTACAATCAATGGCCTTTGGTAATATGGGAGATGATTGTGGAACAGGAGTTGCCTTTACAAGAGATCCTGCTACTGGTGAAAAAGGATTATTTGGTGAATTCTTAACTAATGCTCAAGGTGAAGACGTTGTTGCAGGTGTTCGTACACCAATGAAAATAGCTGAAATGGAACAAAAATTCCCTGAAGCATTCAAGCAATTTAAAGAAGTATGTAAAACACTTGAACAGCACTATAGGGATATGCAAGATATGGAATTTACTGTTGAACATGGAAAATTATATATGCTTCAAACAAGAAATGGTAAAAGAACAGCAAGAGCAGCCCTTAAGATTGCATGTGATTTAGTAGATGAAGGAATGCGTACGGAAGAAGAAGCAGTATTAATGATTGATCCAAGAAATCTAGATACATTATTGCATCCACAATTTGATGCTGAAGCCTTAAAAGAAGCTAAACCAATTGGTAAAGGATTAGGAGCATCTCCTGGTGCTGCATGTGGTGAAATAGTATTTACTGCTGAAGACGCTGAAAAATGGAAAGCCAAAAAGAAAAAATGTGTTTTAGTAAGACTAGAAACATCACCAGAAGATATAACTGGAATGAAAGCCGCTCAAGGTATCCTAACAGTTCGTGGAGGTATGACTTCTCATGCAGCAGTAGTTGCTCGTGGAATGGGATCATGCTGCGTATCAGGGTGTGGAGATATCAAGATGGATGAAGCAAATAAAAAATTTGAATTAGGCGGAAAAGTCTTCAAAGAAGGAGATGTAATCTCTATTGATGGTACTACTGGAAACATTTATGATGGAGAAATAAAAACAGTAGATGCTACAATCGCAGGTGAATTTGGTCGTGTTATGGCATGGGCTGATAAATATAGAAAACTAGGTGTTAGAACAAATGCAGATACTCCAAAAGATACTATGAAAGCAGTAGAACTTGGTGCAGAAGGTATTGGACTATGCCGTACAGAACACATGTTCTTCGATGAAGAAAGAATCTTTAATTTAAGAAGAATGATTCTTTCCGAAACAGTTGAAGATAGAGAAAAATACTTAAATTTATTAATTCCTTATCAAAAGAGTGATTTCAAAGCTATGTATAAAGCTTTAGCAGGTAAACCAATGACAGTTCGTTATATTGACCCACCACTACATGAATTTGCTCCTAAAACTGAAAAAGAAATGAAAGACTTAGCAGAAGCAATGGGTATGACTTTAGAACACATTAAAGAAGTATGTGATGAATTACATGAATTCAACCCAATGATGGGTCATAGAGGATGTCGTTTAGTAGTTACTTATCCAGAAATAGCTAAAATGCAAACTAGAGCATTAATGGAAGCTGCTATCGAAGTCAAAGAGGAAGATGGATATGATATCGTTCCTGAAATAATGATTCCATTAGTTGGTGAAAAGAAAGAACTAAAATTTGTTAAAGATATCGTTATTGAAGTAGCAGAACAAGTTAAAAAAGAAAAAGGTTCTGATATGGAATATCATATTGGTACAATGATAGAAATACCAAGAGCAGCCCTTCTAGCAGATGAAATAGCAGAAGAAGCAGAATTCTTCTCATTTGGAACTAATGACTTAACCCAAATGACATTTGGTTTCTCAAGAGATGATGCTGGTAAATTCTTAGGTTCATACTATGAAAACAAAATTTATGAACAAGATCCATTTGCTAAATTAGACCAACATGGTGTTGGTAAACTAGTAAAAATGGCTGTAGAACTAGGTAAGAAAACAAGACCTAATATTAAATTAGGTATCTGCGGAGAACATGGTGGAGATCCACAATCAGTAGAATTCTGCCATAATATAGGTTTAACTTATGTTTCATGTTCACCATTTAGAGTACCTATAGCAAGACTTGCTGCCGCTCAAGCTGCAATTAAAGCGAGAAAAAATTAGAACGCATAAGCGTGATAAAATAAAAAACAAGAAAGACTCATTTTGAAATGCACCCTTTCGGGTAGACATTTGAAAAAAGTCTAAAACATGATAAAATACACTTTCAAAAGGAGGTGTATTTTTATTATGGCTTCAAAGGGGCAAAAATTTAGAAAGTATACTGATGATGAAAGAAATGTGCTGTTAAAAGAATATTTCGATGGAGCTTCAAGTGGGTATTTATCTAGAAAGTATGATATTCCAATTAAGACAGTAAAAAATTGGATATATAAATACAAGAATCCAGATAGATTTCCTGGATTAGGCAAAAAACCAACTGGTCGACCTAAAGAGAAAGGTTTAACTATTGATGACTATAAAGAAAGATATGAGATACTAAAAAAATACCAGGCCTTCCTCAAGGTACAACGAGAGAAAAAGTGACTTTTATTAATCTCTATAGGGATAATTATAAGTTATACAACATGTGTGCCGTATTAGAAATAAGTCCTAAAACTTATTATAAATATCGAAATAAGGAAGATCCTGATTATTATGATTATCTAATAATTAAAGAAATATTTGATGAATCTAAAGGTACATATGGCTATCGCAGAATTGTGGAAGGCCTAAAGATTAAATATGGGGTTGTAATGAATGGAAAGAAGGTTTTAAGAATAATGAAAAAATATCATTTAATGCCAGAATATGTAAGAAAAGCAAAAAAGAAAAATAAGAATGAAAGAATTGAAGATAACGTCAAACCAAATTTATTAAATAGAAATTTTAATACTGATGTACCAAATAAAGTATGGGATACTGATGTAACTTATCTTATATTTAAAGACTCTAGAGCATATCTATCTACAATAATAGATTTATATGATAGAAAAGTTGTTGCTTACAAAATATCAAAACATAATGATAATAAATTAGTAATGGATACACTTAATGAAGCAATAACAAAAAGAAAAGATGTACATGGACTTATCATTCATAGTGATCAAGGATTCCAATATACATCTTATGAATACAAAGCAATTTGTGAATCAAATGGCATTACTATTTCTATGGCGAGAAAAGGTACTCCGATAGATGATTCACCAATTGAGAGTTGGCACTCTCTCCTTAAAAAGGAAACTTTGTATAACAATAATATCACATCTTTAGAAGAATATCAAAGATTAGTTGAAGAATGGATAGAATTTTATAACACAGCTAGGATTAAAGGAAAGAAAGCAAATAAAAAGAAAGGATACAAAAGAAATGATAAATAAAGATGAATTAATATATAAGTTAGAAGCAATAATAAAATATTTGCAAGAAAATGGTGGATACAACTATATGGTATATAATAAATTGTGTCCTGGAATGGGTGAACCAGATTCAAATATTATTGAATATGCTGAAGATATACTAAACATGATCAAATACATCGATTAGTACCAAATAAGGACAAGCCTTATTTGTAAAAATATTATAATGCATAATAAAAAATCAAGGGTCAAGATGAACTCACTTCGTTCGCCCTTGATTTTTATTTCCTTAAAAGACCTTTTTATTGATGTCTACCAATTGGGGTTCACATCAATTTGAGTCTTTTTTTGTTGCAATTAAAGGAGATGATAATAATGTGAAAGAAGTATATAAAACTTAAAAGATTAAAACCAAGATGATAGTCATAATTTTAAATTTGTTAAAAAATAGTCACGATATAGTTCGGATGACTATTTTTTTGTTGGAAGAAAAAATATAAAAAGAAAGGAATGATGAAGATGTATTTTAAGAAACCAACATTAAATAATTTATCCCAAGGAGCTCGATTAGAGTATGTGAGAAGGATAAGACATATGGATATGGATGATGTCGCAGATTATTTTGGATTTGGAGGTAATGATCCACACAAGACATTTAATAGTTATGAAAACAACTATAGACATCCAAGTAAAGAAAGATTAAAAGATATAGCAAAATTATATGAAGTAAGCATTAATGCTATAAAGGAATATGATTTTAATAATCCAATTGATGTTATTTATAACCTAATGTGGTTAGAAGAAGAATTTCCATATTATGAGATCAACTTTGATAGTGAAAGTTACGAACAAACAGAATACAATGAATTAGTTCAAACAGCAATTAATGAATGGAAAGAAATGAAAGATAAAAGAGAAAACTATGAAATATCAGATGAAGAATATCTTGAATGGAAATTAAATTATGACTTACTTAGTGAATATTATTAATTATAAAAATTATGTTTTTTATGATATAATAAATTTAGTTGATGCAAGGAATAATTTTTTTAATTAAATAAAGAAGGTGCTAATTATGAATATAGATTTAAATGCCTATAAAACATTTTATTTAGTTGCAAGGTATAAAAGCTTTACGAAAGCGGCTCAAGAATTGTATATATCTCAACCTGCTGTAACTCAAACTATAAAAAAACTTGAAGAGCAATTGAATATTAAATTATTTAATAGATCTTCCAATGGGGCAATTACTTTAACTGCTGCTGGTGAAGTAGTTTATTATTATGCTGAAAAAATATTTAATTTGGCAATTGCAAATAAAACTGTAGTAGAACAGGCTAGAGATGCATCATTTGAGGTAATAAATATTGGTGTTCCTACTCATATTGGGTCTTTCTATCTAGTAAAATATTTAAAAATGTTTAATGAAAAATATCCAAATGTTAAATTTAATATTATCAATAAAAAATCTGATGAAATGATTACTATGTTGAAGAAAAGAGAATTAGATATAGTTATAGATACAAATATGGATGACTTTAGAGATGATTTGATTTCAACTATTAAAATACTTGATTTGGATAGTTGCTTTGTTTGTAGTGAAAAATATAAGGATATCGCTGATAAGAAAAAGATAGAATTAAATGAATTAATGAAATATCCTTTAATATTACCAGGTGAAACTACTTCAAATAGAAAAATGATTGATTATAAATTTAAGGAAAAAGGTATTGTATTGAAACCATTAATTGAAGCTAATTCTTCATCAATATCTAGACAGCTTATTATTGAGGGTGTTGGAATTGGATGGATGATTAAAGAATTTGTTCAAGAAGATATTGATAATCATAATTTATATGAATTGAATGTTGATTTTGATCAAGTACTAACACCTGTGTCTATTGCTTATAATAAGAAATTTAATCACGATATTATAAAAGAATTTATAAAGATTTTTAAACAGAATAATGATTAGGTTGTTCTGTTTTTTTATGTTATAAGTAATACTTATGCAATATAAATTTTTGATATTGGTAAAAATTGAAATTTATTTTTATAATTTAAATAGGAGGAATTATTATGGCAGCTGATAGATATATTGATTTACATATTCACTCAAATAATTCTGATGGAACTTTTACACCCAAGCAATTAGTTGATATTGCCGAAAAAAATAACGTTGGTATATTATCAATTACTGATCATGATAGTATAAGTGGATTGGAAGAATTTAAATGTAGTATTCCATATGATGTGATTGGAGTTAAAGGAATAGAATTTTCATCATTTATTATGGATAATAATGAAAAAATAAAACTACATATTTTAGGGTATGGTTTTGATGAAGATAATTATTTGTTTCAATTACTTGTAAATGAAATGAGAGAAAAAAGAAAAGTAAAACATTTAGAATTATTAAAAAAATTAAGAGAAAAAATAAAAAATTTACCTGAAGAAAATATTCAAAAATTAAATATTGATAGGTATTGTTGGTTTGATAGAGAGGTAATTAATTGTTTAGAACAAGCCGAATATTCTAAAGAGATCATTGATGAACTTAGAAACTATTATAAGATTAACAGATTTAGTTATGGTAGTGAATATGATCTAGATGTTAAAAGAGTGATTGAAGCCATTCATTTAGCTGGAGGGTATGTTGTTTTTGCTCATCCTATGGCATATAAATTTTCGAATGATAAAGATATGGTATTGAGGATTATAAATAATCTGATATATATGGGAATTGATGGTGTTGAAATATATCAATCAGATTGCCTGTATGACGATTCGATATGGTTAAATAGAATTGTTAGTGATAACAATTTGCTATATTCTGTTGGAAGTGATTTTCATAGAACTATTAATTCCGATGGAAGACAAATAGGTTTAGGAATAAATAATAATTTATGTATAACACAGACTTCGTTAACAAATGAAATAATAAAATCTAAAAAATATTTTAGGAAGGTGAAATAATGAAAGTATTTATATCTTGTCCTTTTACTGGACTATGCGATGAAAAAAAATATGAAATAAAAGATGAATATAAAGATTTTTTTAATAAATTAACTGAAAAATTAGAAAATATGGGTTGCGAATATTATTTGGCTATAAAAAGAGAAAATTGGGGAATTGACCATAAAGGTCCAGAAGAATGCACAAAAAGTGATTTTGAAGGTGTAAAAAGTAGTGATTTTTTAGTAGTAATACCAGGTAACAATATATCTAAAGGAATATCTGGTGGTGTTCATGTAGAACTAGGATGGGCATCAGCATTAGATAAAAAAATGCATATTTTAATTGAAGATAATTATCAATATTCCCCAGTTTTAATGGGACTAAATATTTTATCTCCAACAGAATATCATAAATGTAACAAATTTTTAGATAATGAGATGCTTGATACAATCATTAATATAGTTAAACAAGAGTTGCAACTTAAAGAAGGTGTATAAAATGTACTTAAAACTTATTGAAGAAAATCCTAAAGAAATTTTTTCTTATTATGAAAAACCTTTTTATGTGTACTTATCTTTGTCAAATTTGTGTAATGCAAATTGTGTGTTTTGTGATGTACGTACTAATAAAGAAAAGAAGTGTAATATAGATATATTTAAATTGATAGATGAATTATCTACTTTAGGAACTAAATATATTCATTTTACAGGTGGAGGCGAGCCATTTATCAATGATGATATTTTACAATATATGGATTATTGTACAAAAAAAGGATTGAATATAATATTTATTTCTAATGGTTATAATTTAAATAAAGAAAAAATAAAACAATTATCTAGCTATAATATAAAGGCAGTATTTTTTTCTATAGATAGTTATAAGGCTGATATACATGACTCTTTAAGAAGATTGCCAGGATTATGGGATAGAGTTACTAATAATATAAATATAATTAAAGAATATATACCAAACGTAAAAATTGCTATAAATCATGTATTAAATAGAGAAAATATAGATGATTTTGAAAAATTTATTAAATTGAAGGAAAAATTTAACTTTGATTTTATCAATCCAATAGTTATAAAAGACTGTGATGAGTTATTTTTTTCTGAAGAACAAATAATTAATTATAATAAAAAATTATTTTACTACTATGAATTGGCTTATAAATTAGGTATAGAATTTCTATGTGATAATATTGATTTCTTTAAAAATGATATTTCTTCTTTAGGTGATAGATCATCTAATAATGATTTAAGGTGTGTATATCCTTCTTTTTGTACTTTTATTGATGCACCTACAGGATTTGTCTATCCATGTGATTGCAGTATTCATAGGGATAGAAATATTTACAAAATAGGCGAATTGAAAGAACAAACAATGGAAGAAGTATGGAATGGTGAAAAAAGAAAAGTTTTAAAAAAGAAATTATTAAATAGTGAATTGAATTGTAAAACAAAATGTGATGAAGCTAATTGTCAATTTAATTATTGCTATTTTAAACATAAGGGGTGAAAATTATGAAAATACTTGTATCAGCTGAAAGTTTTGGTTATGGGCCAATTGCAACTTGTTTAAGTGTGGTTAAAGAATTAAAAAAACATAAAGATGTAGAAGTGGATTTTATAGGTTCTGGTATTTCACTAGAACAAGCAAAACTAAGTGGATTTTTTGATAATTTTTATTTATGCGATACATATGATATTGAATCTTTAAAAAAATTTGATGATGTATTTAAAAAATATAATATTTTTTTCTCAAGTGAGAATGTCAATGGTGCTATATACGGAATGAAATTTATTAAAAATACTTATTATGTAGATAATTTAGTATGGATGTGGGATCAAATTCCAAATGAATTAGGAAAAGTAAAAAAATTTTTTATATCAGAAACTTTTCCATGTCAGGATAATTTTAAACGAGTAGGTACAGTTATTGAAAATCCTATCTTTGTTGGTCCTGTACGAGATATGAAGTCTGCATCACCTAAGAATAAAAAAAATCAATTAGTTATAAATGTTGGCGGAGCTTCGTCTTTCTTATTTGAACAATCAACAATTAATGAATTCTATAATAAAATAATAAATGATATTTTATCAACTGAAGAGGTAAATCAATTCAATTCAATTATTATATGTGGTGGTAGTAGAGTTATTGATAATTTAAAGTTAGAAAAACAAAGTCAAAAAGTAAAAATTGCTACTTTAGCAAATGAGGATTATTTAAAAATAATGGAAGAGTCTTCACATTGTATAATGTCATCTGGGTTAGGTAATTTTATTGAAACATTGGATAAAGATATAAATATTATGTATTTGCCAGCGGTAAATTATAGTCAATTATTACAATTACAGTATTATGAAAAAATGAAATTTGGATTTAAAATCTTAAATTGGAATTCATTTGATTTTTATAAAGAAATTCCTATGTATTTAGATGAAGCAACTGGTGTTAATATGGTTGTTGATAATATAAAACAATTTAATTTTGGAGATTATAGAAATCTAATTAATAAATTTGTACAGGAATATTTAAATACGTCTCAAGAAAATAGTTTTGAATTACGAAAAGAATTTTTTAATAAATTTGATAAAAATGCGTCTGTTATAATTGCAGATACAATTTATAATGAAAATATATAAGAGGTGGTAATATGAAAATTCCTAATGATCCATTTATAGGTACTCATTATATAGGTAAGGAAGAAATTAAAGCAGCAAAAAAGGTATTAAAAAGTAAAAGTTTATTTAGATATCATGGTCCTAAATTACTCTATAAAACAGATGAATTTGAGCAAAATATGAAAGATTATTTAGAAGTGAAATATGTTTTAGCTTGTTCTAATGGTGGTAGTGCAATTAAATTATGTTGTATTGCAAATGGTATAGGACCAGGTGATGAAGTTTTGATGTCACCATTTACTTTTATAGCATCTGCTAGTAGTGTTTTGGCATGTGGTGCAGTTCCAAAATTTGTGGATATAGATGAGACAATGAATATAAATCCAAATGAAATAGAAAGAAATATTAGCTCAAAAACTAAAGCAATTTTAGCTATTCATATGCAAGGTCAACCATGTGATATGAGTAAAATTATGAAAATAGCTAAAAAACATAATTTAATTGTTATAGAAGATACTGCACAAGCATTTGGTGCTGAATTAAATGGTAAAAAAGCTGGTACTATTGGAGATTGTGGGGCCTTTAGTCTTCAAGCTGGTAAAACTATTACATCTGGTGAAGGTGGATTTATAGCTACTAATAGCAAAAAAATATATGATATAGCAAAAATGTATCATGATAATGGTGGATTTAGAGTTGGATGTAATTATCCAACTTGGGAGAATAATAATACTATATTTGGTGAGAATTTTAAAATTACAGAGTTACAAAGTGCTATTGCAAATGAGCAATTAAAGAAAATTAATATTATATTAGATAAGCAAAAGAAAAATTATGATTATATTATAGATCATATGGATAAAAAGTTTTATAAACTTAGACCTTATGTTAAAAATAGTAAATTAGTATTTTCAAATGTTTCAATAGAATTTGATACAGAAAATGAATGCAATAAATTTATTAAATACATGAACGATAATGGTATAGGATTTAATATATATTGCAGTAATCTTATTAACGAATTTGATACTTTTAAATATGAAAATTCATGGCATCATTCAAAATTTCCATATAATATTTCTAAATATGCTAAAACAAAATGTCCAAATGCTGAATCATTATTTAGAAGAGTCGCTTGGTTTAGTTTATCTGCTTCATTAAAGAAAAAACATTTAAAATATATTGTTAAAAAGTTAGAGGAATACAAAAATGAATTTTAGTAATTCAGATATATGGAATGAATCACTGTTTATTAGGTATCCAATAAATAAAATAGTTAAAGTTGGTCAATTATATTTTTATAGTGATAATGGATGCTTAATATGTCAAAACTTTTTTAATCCAAATATTGGTAAAATCGAAATTGAAGGATTGATAAAAAAAATAAGCGAAGGTAATAAGATTAAATTTAGCTATATTAATGATTCTCAAGAACTTGATACCATAAGACACCTTGCAATTGATAATGTGTTTACATATGAAGTGATTGATAGTTGGGAAGCACCTAGACTATCTCTTAAGACTGAAATTTCAAATTATCTTTTAAACGAATGTGGTAATCAAATTAAGAAAAATTACAAAATGTATAAAAATAACAAAGAGAACTATAAATTCTATAATTCTGTTAATAATGACATATTGAAACTTTGGGATTATGTTTTAAAAATAGATCTTGATTCTTGGAAAAAAGATGAAAAGTCTGATATGAAAAGCTTAAATCGTGAAGATTTACAATACTTACCTTTTTTGCTATTAAAAAGGGATAAGAGTAATTTGGTTGTGATTTGTGATAATGATGATAATCCACTAGCATATTCTTTAATGTTTAAAGATGAAAATAATTGTTGGTATGCAGTTAAATGGGGGGCTTCATACCTTGGAAGAAAAAAATATGCAGGTTTTATGGTGTTATTTAATCATTTAGAATATATTGATTCATTTGAAAATCAGATTAATGTTGATTTTTGGGGTAGAAGAAATAAAACATATGATTCGTTGAAAAATAATTCTATTACTAGGAAACATATTATTATTTATAAAAAGGAGGACTAATATGCATATTGAATTAGGTAATGTAAATGATATACCAGATATCAATGAAAAAATTGATACAAGCTTTAATGGTACATGTTTTGCATATGATTGGTTTTTAAAATTGAAGCAAAGTAAAAAAATCCTTAAGATATATGATCAAAAGATGAACTTGTTAGGATTTATGCCGGTTTTCAATAGTGATAACAGTAAAATAATCGCGCAAAGTACAATGTATATTCCATATGGTGGTCCTGTCATTTTTAGTCTTCCAAACGAGGAGAGAAATAAAATTAGATTTATAAGAAATATAGAAAAAGCATTATGTGATTATTTGCAAAGTAATTATGATGAGGTTAATTTTTCTACTGATAATAATATTATTGATATAATGCCATTTATTAGAGCAAACTTTACACCTGAAGTACGTTATACTTATAAATTAGATTTATCAATTGGAATTGAAAAAATTTATAATAATTTTGGAAGTGATAGAAAGAAAGATATAAGAAAAGCTAACAACAGGAATGTAGAGTTTGTAGTTGATTCTACTATGAAGTATTTTGATGTAAATAAAGCTATGAAATGGGAAGCAAAATACGGATTTGAGTCTACTTCTGATTTTGTAAAAACATATATAAAAGAAACAATAAACAATAATAGAGGAATGTGTTTTGTTGCTAAGGAAAATGATAAAATAATAGGTGGTGTTCATATTGCTTGGGACTCAAATACAGCGTATATTTTATATTCATATTATGAAGATGAAAAGGATGATATAGCAATAGCATATATTTATTACAAAATGTTTGAATATTTAATCACTAATAATATTGTTAGATACATGGATTTTGAAGGTTCTGTATTCGAATCAATAGAGGACTGGAATATTTCCTTTGGTGCTTATCAAAGTAGATTTTATAATCTTCATTGGAATAATAAGGAAAATTTATATTTGAACGTATATGATTATGGAGAAAAGTAATTATGAACGAAAAGAGTTTATTAGCATTAATGTATGATTTTTATAATTCACATACATTGAAGGGACAAAATGATGATATTAATTATTATATAAATCAAATAAAATTATATGGTTCTAAAGATACTTTGATAATAGGTGCAGGAACAGGACGTGTAGCTATTCCATTATCTAAATATACAAATATTACCGCACTTGATTTTGATAAAGAAAGATTAGCACGCTTAAAGAATAAAACAAAAAATATTAATACGATATGTATTGATTTTCTTGATTATAACGAGTCAAAGAAATATGACTTAATTATTATTCCATATAGTACTTTACAATTTGATAACAATAAGAAAAAGCTTACTCAATTTTTTAAAAAATTATATAATGTTATGAATGAAAATGCTGTTGCTATTTTTGATGTATCCGAAAGTTTTAATACAAAGATTGAAAAGACTAACGAATTTTTATTTAAAGATTATTGTAGTGAAATTAATGATGAAGTTGAAGTGTTTTACAGTTCAAAGCGATTTAAAGATTATATTGAATTTAATGTAGAATATAAAATATGTAGTAAAAATAATAGTGTTATTGAATGTGAAAAATATTATTATTATGATAAAAATTTATTATTTGATGTAATAAAAAACAATAATCTAGACATATTGAAAATTGATGATGGATATGGTAAAGACGATTTTAAACATAAGCATTTATATCACTGTAGGAGGCAAATATAATGAATGAAAATTTTTTACTTGGTTCAAAATTGGCTAAAAAATTTAATAAGAAATACGGAGTCATTACATATTCTGGGACTTTAGCTATTGAAGTGGCACTAAGTAATCTTGGATTAGTAAAGGGTGATAAGGTTTTAGTCTTGTCAGAAGTTTGTTATTCAATTGTAAATACGATTTTAAAATTAGATTTAATTCCAGTTATTGTAACCTCAAAAAATAGGTTATATTTAACTGATGAAGATATAAATAAAGTGTTAGAAAAACAAAATATTAAGTGTATTTTATTAGTTCATCAATATGGTATTTTAAATAAAATTAATCTAAGAAAATATAAAACCAAAGGTATTAAGATAATTGAAGATGTTGCTCAAGCATGGAATATTGGGAGTAATAATTACAAAATAGGAGAACATAGCGATATTGTTGTTACATCATTTGGTAAGACTAAGCCATTAAGTTATGGTATAGGCGGTGGAGTATTTTTTGATAACAAGTTGATTCTTGAAAAGATAGACTATTGTGATAATGATAGTAGGCAAAATGAAAATATTTTATTATCATATGCTTATCCACTATGTGAAAAAATTGATTTTGATGATTTAAAATCTGTTGCAGATGACATAGTTGATGAACAGAGAATTAATTCAAATAGATATAAAGAATTTTTTTCAAAAAGTTCAAGAATCAAGTATATTGAATCTGATGATAATAATGTTTGGCATAGATTTCCAATATGGATTGAAGATGAACAAATTTATAATACTATAATTAATAAATTAAATGGTACTGAATTAGAATATCAATTGCCTCACGAACTAGAGCTGTCTGAATTAAAACGTAATAAAAACTGTATTAAATATAATTATAATGTACAGGCTAAAGGAATTATATTATTGCGAACAAGAAATATTGATATAGATAAACAAATTAAAATTTTAAAAGGAATTGTTGGTAATTTAATGTAATTAATTGGATTTTATGCTATAATACTATGTGCAATGAAAAAGAGGTGAATTACGATGATAGAAATAAGTGTTAATAATGCTCAAAAGACTTTTGGTTTTAAAAAAGTTTTTGATGGCTTTAATTTAGAGGCAACAACTGGGGAAAGAATTGCTTTGATAGGACCAAATGGTTGTGGTAAAACCACATTATTTAAAATCATTTCCGGCGAAGAAAATTTAGATCAAGGAATGGTTTCTATTAGAAGAAATGCTACTATAGGTTTATTATCCCAAATTCCTCCTAAAGTTTCTGATAATGTTACTGTAAAAGATATTTTAACAAAATCATTTGAAGAAATATTTAAGTTAGAAAGACAATTAAGAGAATATGAAGAAAAATTATCTACTGTTTCTCCTGAAGAATTAAATTCTGTTATTGAAACATATAGTAAACTACAAGAACACTTTATGGATATGGGTGGATATGAAGTAGATGAAAAAGTAAGTAAAATATGTAATGGATTTAAAATATCTGATGATATGTTAGATCGAAGCTTTAATACACTTTCTGGTGGTGAGAAGACTATTGTTAATTTAGCATCTTTAATAATTAGTAATCCTGAAATTTTGTTATTGGACGAACCTACAAATCATTTGGATATTGATACTTTAGAGTGGTTCGAACAGTTTTTAACTAATTATAAAGGAACAATTATAATTAGTTCACACGATAGATACTTTTTAGATAAAGTAGCCACAAAAACAGTTTTAATTGATAAAGGTAAGGATGAAGTATATCATGGTAATTATTCATATTATTTAGAAGAAAGTGAAAGAAGAGCATTAGCTGAATTTGACGAATATAAAAATCAACAAAAGCAAATTGAAGCAATGAAAGCGGCTGTAAAAAAATTAAAAGAATGGGGAGAAAGAGGCGATAATCCTAGATTCTTTAGAAGAGCTGCTTGCATTGAAAGAAAACTTGAAAAAATGGAATTATTAGATAGACCAGAATCTAAAAAACAATTACCATTAGGTTTCGAAATAAATGGTAGATCTGGTAAAGATGTTTTGGTTGCTGATGATTTAGGAATAATTGTTGGTGACAAAGTAATATTAGATGGTGCTGATTTATATTTAAAATATGGTGAGAAAGTGTGCCTAATGGGTAAAAACGGATCAGGCAAGTCAACATTTGTTAAAGCTGTTTTATATGGTAATAATATTTGCCAAGGTGAAATTAAAATTGGTAGCAATGTTTCAATAGGATATATTCCTCAAGAAATAAGATTTGAAGATGAGAATGCGACAATATTAGATACAGCTAGAAAGTTTTATGATGGTACTGAGACTCATTTAAGAGCATCTTTAGCTAAGTTTTTATTCTATGGTGAGAATGTATTTAAAAAAGTAGGTAAATTATCCGGAGGAGAAAAAGTGCGTTTAAAATTATTTGAATTAATTCAAAAGAAAGCTAATCTTTTAATTCTTGATGAGCCTACAAACCATATAGATATTGATACAAAAGAAATGTTAGAAGAGGCACTTAGTGAATACCAAGGAACACTTTTCTTTATTTCACATGATAGATATTTTATCAATAAATTAGCTGAAAGAGTAGTTAACATCGAAGATGAAAAATTCCAACAATATTTAGGAAATTATGATTATTTTAAGGAACAAAAAACAAAAAAGTTAGTTCCTCCTGAAAATATTTCACACGGTAGAAGAAAATAGGTGACATAAAATGGATTCTAATTATAAATTAAGTGAAAAAGTTAAAGTATTTATTGAAGATGCTAAATTAGAAGAAATTAGTATCGGTTGTTCTGATTCACAAGTTTTTAAAATTGAAAAGTTAGATAAAACTTACTTTATTAAAATTTCATCTAAAGGCAACCTTACATCAGAATATGAAAAACTTAAATGGCTTAATGATAAGTTAAGTGTACCTAGAATTACTTTATATGATTATACAGATGATACGGAATATTTGATTACAGAATCTGTTGGTGGCGAAATGGCATGTTCAGAATATTATTTAAATAATCCAAAAATCGGAATTAGTGTAATTGCACAGGCTTTTAGTCAAATTTATGATGTTGATATTAGTGATTGTCCTTTTGATGTTTCTATTGATTATAAGTTAGCATTAGTAGAAAATAATGTAAAAAACAATTTAATTCATTTGGAAGATTTAAAAGATGAAACATTAAAAAAATTCGGAAGTTTAGAAAATATCATTAGATTTTTAAAAGAAAATAAGTTTAATGATGAAAAGTGCTTCTCACATGGTGATACAAGTTTGCCTAATATATTTGCTTTAAAAGATAAATTTGTTGGTTTTATTGATGTGGGAGAGTGTGGAATTGCTGATAAGTGGTTTGACTTAGCAATTTGTGAAAAGTCAATCAGACGTAATTATGGTGAAGAGTATATCCAGCAATTTTATAATGAACTAAATATTGTTCCTGATAGAGAAAAAATTGATTATTATTTATTGATGATGGAATTGTATTTATAGAGGATTAATGATATTTATCATTAATCTTTTTTTATGTATTTATCGCACCCTAAACTTATCTATATAAAAATGATAATTTCTTTGTAGAGGTGATTTTATGAAAAGAAAAGTAGCAATATATGCTAGAGTTTCAACTGAACATGAAGCTCAATTATCTGCTTTAGATAATCAAGTTCAATACTATGATGATATTCTAAAGAAAAATCCTGATTGGATTCTATATGATAGATATATAGATGAAGGTATAACAGGAACATCTATAAAGAAAAGAAAAAACTTTATGAGAATGATAGAAGATGCAAAAGCAGGAAGATTTGATTTAATAGTTACTCGTGAGGTATCAAGATTTGCAAGAAATACTGTTGATACATTACAAGAAACTAGAAAACTAAAAAACATAGGAGTTGAAGTTTATTTTGTTGAAGATAATATTTGGACTTTTAATGATCAAGATGGAGAATTAAAACTAACTATTATGGCTACACTAGCTCAAAACGAAAGTAAGAAAACTTCTCAAAGAGTAAAAGCAGGACAAATGATATCATTTCAAAATGGAGTATTCTATGGATCAGGTAATATTCTTGGATATGATAAGGTTGGTAAAGATTTGGTTGTAAATGAAGAACAAGCTGAAATTGTAAGATATATTTATTCTGAATATTTAAATGGAAATGGTACAGTAAAAATTGCAGATGAATTAACTAAAAAAGGTGTTCCAACTTCTACAGGTTTAACAACATGGAGTGCTTCATATATTTCAAGAGTTTTAAGAAATCCATTTTATTCAGGTACTATAGTTTATAGAAAATCATATATTCCAGATTATTTAGAACAAAAAGCAAAAATAAATTATGGTGAAGTAGAAAAGGTAGTAGTTGAAGGTAGACATGAACCAATTATATCTAAAGAAGATTTTAAAAAGGTTCAACAAATAATGGATAGTCATTCTAAACCAATAAAACTAGGTAGAAGACAAGCAACAGGAGTAGCTAAAAATATATGGAGTAAAAAACTAGTGTGTGAATGTGGATCTAACTTTAATAGAAAGATATATCACAAAAATAAAAATGAAACTACATATTGTTATGTTTGTTATAACAAGAAAATGAGACCAAAGAATAGATATAAAGATAGTTGTGAGGTTAAAGAAGTACAAGAATGGAAATTACAATATATGGCTGAAACAATATTTAGAAATTTTACACATGATACAGATAATAGAAAAGAATTATTTGAAAGATTAATGAAAGGAGTGAATATAGATGAACATCCGGAGATTAAAATAAAAAAACGAATTGATAAATTAAATCAATTAATTGAAAAAGAAAGTGAAAAGTTTGATAGATTAATTGATAACTATTTAGATAAAACTATAGATTTAACATTATATGATATGTTTCAAAAGAAAGTATCAAGTAGAATAGAAAAATACAAAATAGAAAAAAGTGAATTAGAAAAACAATATGAATCTATAGAACCATTAGAAGTTAGAATTGAAAATGCTAAAAAGAAAATAAGAAGACTATTAGATATTAACTATAATGGTGTAGATGAAAAAATAATGGAAGAATTTGTAGATAAAATAATAGTTCATAAAGATTACTTTGAATGGAAGTTTAACTTTATGAATGAAACTATAAATTTAGAAATTTGTGGTAAGAGTAAAAAAGATTGTTTATTAATAGAATATAAAAATAATCGCTAATTATATGGTATAATAATTCATGGTGATATAAATGAAGAAGAAACATAAAGTGCTATTAATAATAACTATATCAATTTTATTTATGACTATTTTTACATTATCATATACAGGAGTACTATTTTTTAACAAAGGATTAGGTAGCTTAGATTATTTATTTTTAAATATAATTGGTGATGCTATCTTAGTTGGGATTATTACATATATATCATCAAAAAGTATATCAGTGTATATTTCTAGAAAAGAGTTTGATAGAAGAAATAAGATTTGTATTTCAGTCAATGAAATTAGAAATAATATTAGCAACTATAATAGATTTATAGATGCTTTTGAGAATTCAACCATTTTCTTTTCGTTAGATGAAAAAGAAAAGGAAATCATAAATTATGTTTACGATTTTTATATAAAATTTTTAAATATAATAGTATGTAAAGATACTGAAAAGCAACTATTTGATACAATATTAAATATACCATTTATTATAGATGATTTTGAAGATAATAGTGTCAAAGAATCATTTAATGAAATTCTAAAAAAATTTGATAAACAAGGTGAATTTAATAATATTTCAATTTTAAAAGTATTAATATCAAAAAAAGATATTGATATACTTCAAAAGTTTTCTAATATTATTAGACATATAAAACATTTTAAGGTAACTAATTTAAATAGTTCGGAAGGTTGTCAATTGTTAGTGACAGCTGACAAAAGAGTAGAATGTAAAATAGCTTGTTTACCAAGTCAATGCTATGAATTATACATGTATTATAATAAGGAACACTTTATTGATATTATTGCATTTTCTTTTGACTTTGATCAAAAAAAATATGCATCAAATATATATGGATTTAAGTATTCAAATAATAAAGATAAAAGTAAACCAGCTAATATAAATCTTTCAAATTTTATTAACATAAAATAAATATAATTAAGTCATTTTAGTCAAAATAGAATGACATATCGTTCTAATAGGTTTCCCAATAGTTTATGGCTCACAAGCCGCAATTAAAGCGAGAAAAAATTAGAACGCATAAGCGTGAATACAAGACTAGATGATTAATCTAGTCTTTTTTATGGTATAATTAATTATAGGTGGTAATTATGTCAAAATTATCTAATGCACTTATGATGCTTCAGCTACTTCAAAATAAAAGAAAATATAGTATAAAAGAATTATCTGAAAAGTTAGAAGTATCTCCAAGAATGATTAGACAATATAAAGAAGAACTAGAATATGCAGGTATTTATATTGAAACAATATATGGGCCATATGGTGGATATGTTTTAAATCAAGATGTTAAGATACCTGAAAAATTCATTAAACCTGAAAATATTAAATTAGATAATAGAGAATACTACAATTTATTAAGTAAATGCATTAATAGTCATAACAAGTGCTATATAGAGTATTATTCTAAAGAGCATGATAAAATGACTAAAAGAGTAATTAGACCATATAACTTAATGATATTAGATAATGAATGGGGAGTAGCAGCCTACTGTGAAAATAAACAAGAAATAAGACATTTTTATTTAAATAGAATAACTTTAATAAAAGAATTAGATGAAAAATTTTAATTTGACATAAATACTTCCTAATCTAGTTATATATTTATTTTAGAAAGAAGGTAAATATATGATTAAGTTAGATCAGTATCGTGATACTTGGATGTCACAAAAGTTTGATGATGTTATAGGTTTTTATCCTAGAGAATTTTATCCTTTAGATAATTTTTCATCATTTAAAGTAGAATATAATGGTTATCTATATTCATCTGCAGAAGAAGCCTTTCAAGCAAATCTATTTATAGATGATTATCCAGAAATAGCAGAAGAAATTAAAAATAGTCATTCAGCTCATGAAGCTCAAAAAATAAGATTTAAGTATGAAGATAAAATAAAATTAAGTTCTAATGAAATATTAGAATTGATGGAAAAAATATTAAGATGTAAAATAGAACAAAATCCATATGTTTTTAAAAAACTATTAGAAACAAAAGATTATGCTATCGTTGAAGATTCTCCTAAAGATAGTTATTGGGGATGGGGAATAAAGAGAGATGGAGAAAATCATCTTGGTAAAATATGGATGAAGTTAAGAGAAGAATATAAAAATAAGTCATGTTAGTCATAATAGAACGATATGTCGTTCCGATTAGTTTTCCAATAGTGTTTGATTCACAAGCTGCAATCAAAGCTAAAAATAATTAACAACAAAAGACTAGATTAATCTAGTCTTTTTATTTTCCTTAGCATTTTGTTTTTCATCTGAAATGTCGTCCTCAAAAGGATCATTGTGATAGTTAAACATGTGACAAATATAACTTATATTATTTTCAGTTAGAGATTTTTCTGTTAAATCAAGTTTTTCAGTAATAGCATTAATAATACTTTCAATGTAATTATAATATTCTTTAGGTAAACTATTTTTTAATTCATCTTTTACTTTTTGAAAGTATTCATATATATAATCACTAAATTCCCATCCCATTGCAATATAGTCACATACTAATTCAACTGAATATTGTTTCCAGTTTTTGCTCTTATATAATTTTAGAGCTTCATAATGGTGTAAATTTCTTTCTTTATGCAATTTAACAGCCACTTTAAAATTTGTTTTTATATTTGGATTTTTTTGTCTAGGACCATTAAATCTTTTAGCATAAGGAATAAATTCATCAATTTCTAATTTAGAATTATCATGATTTATTATTAAAGTATTAATGTCATCAATGTCACTTTCATTAATAAAACTTAAATTATATAATGTGTCTACAATATATAACCAAGCTATATAAACCATTTCTTTATGTCTTAAAACATGCTCTAGGTATGTTTTATAATATTTAGGTATTTGATTATGGTCTACTAGCCAATTATAGTAATTAATATATAATTCTGAATTGTCATTAACACTCATTTTTTACACCTCAATTAATAATATTTATTATAACATAAAAAAATAAATTATCATATACTAGAATGAAAAAGGAATTTAAATTCAATATTACTTGGAAGTTTTGCTAAATTGCTAGGAACAATGAATTACAAATTATTTAACAATAAAACAATAAGAATAGTATGGGATAATGAAGAATAAAAATACTATGTTAGTGTTGTTGAAGTGGTAGGCACAGTTTTTGAAATCAAAGATGGTAGAAAGCATTGGAATAAGCTTAAACAATGTTTAAAAGGCAAAGAAAATGAGTCGGTGACAAATTGTCACAACTGAAATTAAAATTTTAATCCATAATGGAGCAATTGCACAAGCTGCAATAAAAGCAGGAAGAACATTTTGGATTTTTACATACATATACACCAAAATCTTCACGAGATGTTCTGTAGTTTAGGACATGTTTGCAATGAGGACATTTAAGTATAACATCTTTATCTTTGTTAGGATTAATAGAAAAAATATGAGAGCAAACTTTGCATTCAAATTGTGTTTGTTTGCCAGTGTTATCGTAAAGATAGTCTTTAGGTGCACCACAGCAAGGACATTTTATATCAATAGTGATTTCTTTACCATTACGACGTTTGATGGGCTTGATATTATTGTCTTTAATAAGTTTTTTATAATCCTTATGTTCTAATGTAACAAAAGGTTCAATAAGTGGCTGATCATCAACTTTAAACTGACGATATCGTTCATTGATTGGTTTATCATTTAACTTATCAATTTGTTCTACAGGAAAAAAAGATGATAGAAAAATGATACTTTTCCAAATAATTTTATTAATTCTATTTAAAAATTTAATAATAAATGATATAATTTTAGACATGACAGATACCTCGTTTCTATATTGATTGTGTCTAAAATCATTATACAGGTATTTGTCATTTTTAATAGATATAAAAATGAAATTCTATATAAAAATGCACCTCAAAAAGGGAGGTACAGATTAAAAATATAGGAAAGTATTGAAAAATAAGAAAAAAATAGATGGTAGTGTATATAACATTGCACACTACCAAAATAAGAATGGAGGTTTTGTTATGAATAATTATTTTTTTAAACTTGAGCTTGAGGATCTAAGCCAAGGAGCAATATTAAAATTTACAAAAGATTTGAGATATATGTCTAAAGAGAAAGTAGCTAAGTTATTGAATTTGGGTGGAGAAAATCCTACAGAAACATTAGGTAAGTAAGAAAGAAATGAAAGACATCCACTTCCTGGAAGAGTAAAAGAATTAGCTGAAATATATAAAGTTAGTCCTAATGCTATTAAAATCTATGATTACACAAGTCCAGCAGAAGTTATTTGTTATCATATGTGGGAAGATGAATTATTTCCATATAGTGAATTTATAATAGATTTTGATGCTCTAAAAAAATCAAATTATTCTGATGATGTTATTAAAGGATTAAAAATTTGGAAGGAAATGAGAGCAAAAATAGAAAACGGAGAAATATCAAATCAAGAATACCTTGAATGGAAACTTCATTTTGGAATTGGAAATATAAGAGGCAATTAGTGTTCGGAATATAGTAATATTCCGATTATTTTGAAAAATTAAAAAAAATAATTTAAAAGCCTTGACTTAAAGTTAACTTTAACTTGTATAATTATAATGAGAGGAGAAATAATATGACATATTCTATAAAAGAAGTAGCTGATATGATGAATGTAGAACCATCTACTTTAAGATATTACGATTCTATGGGATTGCTTCCTGGTGTTAAAAGAGTAAATGGGAGAAGAGTCTTTGAAGATAAAGATTTTAAATGGCTTAGAGTACTTAATTATATGAAAAAAATTAATATGCCTATTGATAAAATTAGATCATATGTTGAACTTGCCGAAAAAGGGGATTCTACTTTACAAGAAAGATTTGATATGATTTTAGAACAAAAAGAAATCGTATTAGGTCAAATTGACGAACTTAAAAAATGTCTTAAAGAATTTGAATATAAAGAATGGTATTATACTGAAGCTATTAAAGCTGGTACTGAAAAAGTGGTAGAAAATGTTACATCATGTTCTCCTACTTTAGAAGTGGATACAATTCCAAAAAATTAAGAAAGAAGGAAAATAATATGAATGAAGATTTAAAAATTACAAACGAATGGGATAAAACCTTTGAATTAAGTGAGAAAGTAACACATAAAAAAGTAACTTTTCATACTAGGTTTGGATTTACTTTAGTAGCAGATCAATATGAACCAAAAAATTACGAGGGAAAACTACCAGCTATTTCAGTATGTGGACCTTTTGGGGCAGTTAAAGAACAATGTAGTGGACTATATGCAATGAAGATGGCAGAAAGAGGATTCCTAACTATAGCATTTGATCCATCATTTACTGGTGAATCAAATGGAACTCCAAGATATGTAGCATCACCTGATATTAATACCGAAGACTTTCAAGCTTCTATAGATTATTTATCAACTCTTGAAAATGTTGATTCAGAAAAAATATCTATAATTGGTATTTGTGGTTGGGGAGGACTTGCATTAAATGTTGCAAGTATAGATACAAGAATTAAGGCAACTATTTGTTCAACAATGTACAATATGAGCAAAGTAAATCATGATGGATATTTTAATTCTAATACAGAAGATTCTTTATATGAACTAAAAGAAAACCTAAATAAACAAAGAATAGACGATTATAAGAATAATGATTATAAATTAGGTGGAGGTTGTTTAGAATTACCAGTTCCAGAGGATTCACCATTCTTTGTAAAAGATTATAGTGAATACTATAAAGGAAGAGCATATCATGAAAGAAGTTTAAATTCTAATGGAGGTTGGAATATGACTTCAGCATTATCATTTATCAATACTCCACAGCATACTTTCTCAAAAGAAATAAGAAATGCCGTATTAATTATTCATGGAGATAAAGCACATTCTTGTTATTTTAGTAAAGAAGCATATGAAGACATGGTTAAAGATTCAAAATATACAAATAATAAAGAATTAATGATTATACCTGGAGCAGTCCATACTGATTTATATGATAATTTAGAGGTTATACCATTTGATAAAATAGAAGATTTTATTAGAAAGAATATTTAATGAATAAAAAAATAAGTATATCTATTATATTGATATTAATAATTATTATCTTAGGAATAATATTTATTCCAAAGTGGAAAGGTAAAAGTGCTGATATGAATGAAATAAAGGAAAATATAAAAAATAGAGACACTTCTTTTGATTTTAGTAACAAATATGTAACTCTTAATAATGGTATTAAAATGCCAATTATTGGATTAGGTACTTGGACTTTTACAAATGAAGAAGCAGAAGAAGCAGTTTATATTGCAATAAAAAATGGATATAGATTAATCGATACAGCACAGTATTATGGCGACGAAGTTGGAGTAGGAAAAGGTGTTAGAAAAGCAATTGAAGAAGGAATTGTAAAACGTGAAGATATTTTTGTAACTTCAAAAATATATGCATCTACTGATCATAATAAAGCTATAGAAAAATCATTAAATAATCTTGACTTAGATTATATAGATTTACTTTTAATACACCAACCTGGATTTGATGATAAAGGTTTATATCAAACAATGGAAAAATATTATAAAGATGGTAAATTAAAAGCAATAGGTATTTCAAATTATTATACAAAGGAAGCTATAGATGAAGTATTAAGCTATGCCGAAATAGTTCCAGCTGTTATCCAAAATGAAAATCATATTTATTATCAAAACACAGAATTACAAGAATATGTTAAACAATATGGAATTATAATAGAATCATGGTATCCATTCGGTGGAAGAGGTCATACAGATGAAAATTTTAATAATGAAAATATTGTTAAAATAGCTAAAAAGTATAATAAAACATCTGCTCAAATAATATTAAGATGGCAATTACAAGCTGGATATATAGCAATTCCAGGAAGCAAAAATCCAGATCACATAAAGGAAAATATAAGTATATTTGATTTTGAATTATCAGATAAAGACATGAAAGAAATATATAATATTAACGAGAAACGAAGATACGAAAATTGGTAATATAAAATGCATCGGAAGATTAAGATATTTCGTTAAGATTAGAATGAAGATTTTAGCCTTTTTCATTGCTTTGAATTTTAAGATATTAGGATTTAAATATTTCTAAATCTATATCCAAAAGAATAAAAATTAGCACTTTGTATTGACAATTGCTAATTTTTGAGTATAATTATAATTGTAGTGAGAAAAAGATACTCACTATGGTATTAAAATTATATATTTGATATGTGCTTACCTCAAATGGCTCAACACATTTAGGAAAGGAAGTTGATGGATATGATGTTAGTACCAAGAAGAAATTTTGATTTGTTTGATGATATCTTTGATGATTCATTCTTTATGCCAAAAAATGACAACAAGATGATGAGAACAGATATTGAGGAAAAGGATAATAACTATGAACTTGCCATTGATTTGCCAGGAATGAAGAAAGACAATGTTAAAATAAGTTTAGAAGATGGGTATTTAACAGTTCATGCTAAACAAGAAAGTAAAAATGATGAAAAGAATAAACATGGTAAGTATATTAGACGCGAAAGATATTATGGTGAAGCATCCCGTAGTTTCTATGTTGGAGATGAAGTTACAGAAGAAGATATCAAAGCTAAATTTGAGGATGGAACATTAAAGATTGAAGTTCCTAAAAAAGAAAACAAACAAATCAAAAATAAAAAGTATATCGAAATCAAATAATGAATTGCAAAAGGATTGGTTTAATCCTTTTGCTTTTTATAATTATGATACGTAAAATTCTCTAAAAAAAGAAATATATCTAAAGATTAAGATATTATGGCGAAAAAAGAAAATCTAAAATACGATTTTCTTTTATTTTAAATAACTATTTTCTATCATATCCATATTAGTATAATAATCTTTTCTATTTTTAAAAATATTAGCAAGTTCTTTTGGCGATTCTTTAAATCCTCGTTTAATCCATTCATCTATAAATCCAAATACTCCACCAGAAACCCAACCATTAGTGTAAGCTACTTTGTTTTCTAATTCTTCACTTGGACCAGAACAATTTAAAATATTTTGATATAGAAGATGTGATAATCCAGCTTTATAAATAATAGATAATTTATCTCTTTCTGAATAGAAATGATTAAACATTCCTAGAATAACATCACTAGTTCTATCACTAATTTGTTTTTCCCACCAAAGATTAGCTTTATCATCTAAATATTTAACAATTATTTCTTCTTTACTATTATAATTTCTATAAAATGATAATCTACTAACTCCAGCTTTTTTTGAAAGTTCAGTAATAGTGATATCATTAAATTCTTTTTTAGACATTAAAGTAAATAATGCATCAGTTAAACTTTCTTTAACTATATTATTTGCAATTTCATTTTTATTCATGATGTAACAAAACACCTCCATTTGTTACAATTCCTGTTTGAAATATTGTTGGAATTAAAATTCTATAATATAATTATAACAAGGTGTAACAAATGTTACAAGCATGAGGAGTTTGATTATGAAAAAAGTTTTAAAAGTAATTGAAATTATATTTGGAATATTATTATTAATCGTAATTGTTGGCTATTTCTTTTTAATGACACATACCCAAATAATTGTTGGATTTATTCAAAAAGCATCTAGTGAAACTGTAAATACTAAAAATTCTTATGAACCATTAAGAGAACCTTATACAGGTGTTAAGAAAAACGGGCAATATGTTATTGCTGAAATAAATTATTCAAAAGAATATCCTAATAGTTTTTTAGATATTACATATACAAATGAAAATACTGAAGAAGATAGGCCTACATTATTTTACTTTCATGGTGGTGGATTCTTTGGAGGAAGTAAAAATGATGGTGATCCATTAGCAGAAAGTGATGTTACTGCTTTACTTGATGATATTTGTGCTGAAGGATTTAATATAGTAAATGTTGATTATGCTCTCGTTCCAGATTATCATTTTCCAACACCACTTATTCAAGCAAATCTTGCATTTCAATATATGATAGATCATTCTGAAGAATATCATATTAATGTGGATAAAGTTGTTATAATGGGTTCATCTGCTGGAGCAATAATGACAAGCCAAATAGGAAGTATTATTACTAATAGTGAATATGCAAAATTATTGAATATTACTCCTGTATTAAAAAGAGAACAAGTAAAAGCATTAGTAATTGATGATGCACCACTCGTTTATAATAAATTTAGTTTAGCAACTAAAATATTAGTTGGTAATTATATAAAAGGTTCTATTTATATTAATAAAGATGAATTAAAAAAATATAATAATATCTTATCAATAGATTCAAATTATATCCCATCAGTTTTACTTGGTAGTGAATATTATGTTGATATGAGAGATATGGATGTTAAACTAAAAGAGAAGAATGTAGAACATGAACTAATTGATCCACTTGCAGAGAGAGGAAAAGAAATGCAACACTGTTTTGTAGCCAATGAAAGAGCAGATGAAATATCAAAAGATGCATTTGATAGAATGATTAATTTTATAAAAGAGAAAGTAAATTAAAGGTGATAAGAAAGTATGAAAAAGGTGTTAAAAATAATTGGAATCATATTTTTAGTATTAATAATAATTGTTGTTATATTTGCAATAAAAGGATATATCGAAAGTCAACAACCAGTATATGAAGATGATTATTATAAAGAGTTTAAATCTGATTCAGAACTTGAAATGAAATATTCTAAACTTGGAGATTATGAAGTAGCTTATGAAGAACATGAATCTAATAATAAATCTATAAAAAAGATTAGAATTTGGTATCCAAAAGAACTAGAAAGTAGTGATACTGAATATCCAATGATAGTAGTAGTTAATGCTAGTGGAGTTCCTGCTTTTAGATATGAACCATTCTTTAAAAGACTTGCATCATGGGGATTTATAGTAGTAGGAAATGAAGATGGACAAGCTGGTAAAGGAGAAACAACTTCTATTACATTAGACTATATGTTAAATCTACCAAATAATAGTAAGCTTTATAATAAAATAGATAAAGAGAATATTGGAATAATAGGTTACTCTCAAGGTGGAGCAGGAGCTTTAAGAGCAGTTACGGAATTTGAAAATGGAAAATATTATAAAGCAATATTTACTGGAAGTGCTGCATATCCATTTTTAGCAAATAATATGGGATGGAGTTATGATACATCTAAAATAAAAATTCCATACTTTATGACAGCAGGTACTGGTAAATCAGATGATGCTGGAAATGACTCAAATAAAGAATTTGGTGGAGTTGCACCTTTATCATCATTAATTGAGAATTATAATAAAATATCAGATGATATATTTAAAGTTCGTGCAAGATCAGTAGGAACAGAACACGAAAATATGCTTGAAAAAAATGATTCATATATGACAGCATGGATGTTATATCAATTAAAAAACGATGAAGAAGCTGGCAAAGTATTTATTGGAGAAGATGCAGAACTATTAAATAATAAAAATTGGCAAGATGTAGAAAAAAACAAATAATCGGAATATTAAGATATTCCCGTACATTAAGGTGAGAAATAATCTCATCTTTTTTAGTAATATTGCGATGTGATTAAAAATCTAAAATATATGATATAATTATTTATAGGTGATTTTCTTATGAGTATGGATAGTAAATTAATAGTTAAAAGAATATCCTTGGAAAGAGATAAAATTAAATCCTATAATGATTATCCTTTTAATATTGAAGTTGTTAAAAATTTCCATGAATTAAACTTTGATTCACAAGTTACCTTTTTTGTTGGAGAAAATGGAATAGGCAAATCAACTTTTGTTGAAGCAATTGCTGTTGCTTTAGGTTTACCTGCAGAAGGTGGGACAGAAAATTTTAGATATGAAACTAAAAATACCACATCAGAATTATCGGAATACATAAGAGTTGGAACATTTAATAAACCTAAAACTAAATTCTTTCTTAGAGCAGAAAGCTTTTATATTTTTTCCACAGAAGTTGATAATATAGGTGTTGGGAGTTCATATGGAGGTAGTTTACATGAGTGTTCTCATGGAGAATCATTTTTAAAATTAGTACAAAATAGATTTTCAGATCATGGTTTATATATTCTTGATGAACCAGAAGCAGCATTATCCCCTCAAAGACAGTTATCATTACTTTGTCTTATTGATGAACTAGTTAAAGAAGGAAGTCAATTTATTGTTGCTACTCATTCACCAATTTTAATAAGTTATAGGAATGGAAAAATTCTTGATTTAAATAATAATTTTAAAGAAGTTAAATATGAAGATACTGATATATATAATTTGTACAAAATGTATTTAGAGCAACCAGATGCAATGCAACATAGGATGTTTGATTAGCTCGGAATATTAAGATATTAAGAGAATGTAAAAATTATCTTTTTCTGTGGTAAAATATTATATAGATATATTGATTGCTACGATAAGTAGCATAAATGTAAAGTAATGTTGCTGTTATTAACTGAAACATCAATGTAGAATTAAAGTCAGAAAGAAGGAGATATTATGACATTAGGTCAAAAATTGAAAGAGATAAGAAAAAAATTTGGATTATCTCAAGAAAGTCTTGCTGAAATAATGAATGTTTCAAGACAAGCAATAACTAAGTGGGAAAGTGATGAAGGGTTTCCAGATGTAAGTAATTTACAAGAATTATCAAAAGTATTTAATCTTACAGTTGATTATTTATTAGATAATGATAATTCATTACCAGCTTTATCTATGAAGAAAGAATTAGATAAAGATAAATACGAAATGAATGGAAAAGGTTATAAGCAAATATTAAAGGACTATTATACTGAACCATGGGTGATTTATGAGTTATTAAGAAGTGAAAACAAAGGAAAACTTGCTAGAGTAGTAAGTGATTGGATAATTGGTGCTGGTGCAATGGAAACTGTAGATGCACTAAATGATACAACACCATATTATTTAATTAAAAAAGATGGTTTAAAATTATTGGTTAATATTCATGATTATATTCTTGAAGTAATAGAATTGCAAGAAAATACAAATGATAAAAAGTTTGTTTATGGTAAGAATAAATTTAAACAATTTAAGAAATTAGAATTAACAAAATAATAGGATTTAATTTAAGGAAAATAAAAATGAAAGTTGATAAAAAAGATAAGAAAAAAAATAAATTGAAAATAATTCCAATAATTTTATGTGTTATTTTATTAATTAGTATATTTGTTGTAATACTATATACTTATAATAAACAATATAATTTAAAAGGTATAAGCAATATATTGTCTATATATATAGATGAAGATAGAGAGAAAGAATATGTTGGAAAACTTGATGGATATGAAATATATGTAGAAAATTTAAGAGTAGAAGAACTTAATTATAGAACATTTAATGCAAAGTTTATAATGTTTAAAGATGCTTTAAATAAAAAATTAACATCTATAAATGATTGGAGAAAAGGTGCTTGGTACATATTTAAAGAAGATGATACTGAAATACTTAGATATGAAAGTTACGAGATAGCTATTTCTAAAAAAGAATGTATCATAAGACCAATATCAAAATATAAAAGTGTAGATGTTAAGTGTCATACTGATAATGTTTTTCGAACAACTTTAAAAAAAGGCAACTCATTTTCTTGCTTTATATTAGATAAAGAATATGATTTTAAAATCAAAAGTATTAACAAAGATGATATTGTAGTAACCACTTCAAAATATGGATTAACTAAAGTAAAAGATGATGGAATTGATCTTAAATCCAGAGAAAAAGAATTTATTATAGAAAAAAATAAGAAAGTAGAATTATCAACACAATTAATGGATCATAATGAATCAGTTATAATAGAATTGTATTAATATATAATTAAAATGATCGGAAGATTAAGATATTAGGAAAAGTTTGTAAAGTCTTTTTACAAGCTTTTTCTTTTGATCCTATTAAATTCTTACAAAAAGGTAAGTACCTTACAAAAAAGTGCATACTTTCATTTTTGTCTAATATTCTATATGATTAACATGTAAGAAAGAAGGAGAGATTTAAATGAATAAGTTAAACAATTGGGCATATGGATTTGCCTTAAATCATGAAAGAGCAGATGTTGGAACAATCTACTATGCTGAAAGATATTTTGATAAAGAAGGAATTGTAAATCCAGCTAGTGCAGAGGATTATACCACAGAAGAGATAAATGCAATAAAAGCTGGAGCAGTTGAAGGAGCAACTAATTATGTATCTGAAATAACTAAAGAATCATTAATAGGTATGAATGTCTTAAATAGCGATAAAATATATTGGTATGATGAAGAAGATTCAGCAAAAATTTTAAAAAGTGCAAATCCATTAATTTTGGATAAAGAATCTGGAGAAATGAAAGATACTGAAGGTAATCTAGTAGCAACTGCAATATAATTAAAAATCAAACTTTGTGTTTGATTTTTTAATACTTACCAAAAGGTACGTACTATACTAAAAGTAAGTTATAATGTATAATTATATTGGTGATGAAAAATGAGAAAACTTTATACAACTTGCCCAGTAGAATATACTGCATCAATAATATCTAATAAATGGAAGGTATTGATATTAAGAGATTTATTTGAAGGGACAAAAAGATATAATGAATTAACAAGATCAGTAGTTGGTATATCAGCAAAGGTTTTAACACAAAATTTAAGAGATTTAGAAAAAGATGGAATCATTTCAAGAAAAGTATATCCTGAGGTTCCACTAAGAGTCGAATATTCAGTAACAGAAAAAGGATTTGAACTAAAAGGAATATTTGATATTATGAAAACTTTTGGAGAAAAATATCAGCCTAAAAAGGATAAATAATATGAACAATTTAGATTATTTAATTGAAGAATTAATTAAAGAAGATCCTAATCTTTCTAATATAGAAATACCAACTAATATTGATGATAAAAAAGATTTATATCGTGCTTTAAGAAATATAAGAAATCCAAAACCTATAAGTGAAGATTATTTAAAGATTCAAGATGAATATCTTAAAGAAGAAATAAATAATAAAGGTATTATTGATGAAAAAAACATTGCATTTGATAAAGATATTATTTCTATATGGCAAGGAGATATTACTACTTTAAAATGTGATGTTATCGTAAATGCTTGTAATGAATACTTATTAGGTTGTTTCAATCCAACTCATAGATGTATTGATAATACCATTCATTCTTTTGCTGGTATGCAATTAAGGGAAGAATGTAATAATATTATGAAAGGTAAAACACTACCAAATGGGGAGGTAGTATTAACAAATGCCTACAATTTACCAAGTAAATACATTATTCAAACAGTAGGACCTCAAGTTGATGGGATACCTTCTGAAAAAGATAAAGATGATTTAAGAAAATGTTATTATAATTCATTAGAGTTATGTAAAGACAAAGGATTAAAGACAATTGCATTTCCATGTATTGCTACTGGTCTATATGGATTTCCTAAAGATGAAGCAAGTAAGATAGCAATCAGTACAGTAAAAGAATATTTAAAAGTTATTCCAAATACATTTAATCATATTATATTTAATGTATATAAAGATGAAGATTTAGAAATATATAAAAAGAATATCTAAGGTGGTGATAAAATGACTGATATAGTAAAAATTAAAAAATGGATAGATGAAGCTGATGCAATTATAATTGGAGCTGGTGCTGGTTTATCAGATGCTGCAGGAATTCATTATAGTGGTGAAAAGTTCGAGCATGATTTTGTAGATTTTATAAGAAAATATGGAATAAAAGATTTATATACATCAGCATTTTATCCATTTAGAACCGAAGAAGAAAAATGGGCTTATTGGGCTAAACATATATACTTCTCTTATTATGAAAATAAACATACTGATTTATATCAAAATCTCTATAATTTAGTTAAAGATAAAAAATATTTTGTTATAACTACTAATACAGATGGACAATTTATTAATAATGGCTTTGATAAAGAAAAAGTATTTGAAGTTCAAGGAAGTTATTCTAAACTTCAATGCTTAACACCATGTCATAACAAATTATATGATAATGAAGAGCAAGTAAAAGAATGGTTATCAAATATAGATAGCGATTTAAAGATACCAAGCAATCTTGTTCCAAAATGTCCTGTATGTGGAGAAAATATGTCTGTTAATTTAAGATGTGATGATACATTTGTTGAAGATGATAATTGGTATAAAATGCAAAATAAGTATGATGACTTTATAAAAAATAACTCTGACAAAAATATGTTATTGTTAGAATTTGGAATCGGATTTAATACACCCGGAATTATAAGGTTTCCATTTGAACAAATGACATTTATGCATGATAATTTTAAACTTATAAGATTCAATGATAAATATGCAATGGTTCCTGAAGAAATACAAGATAGATCAATATCAGTAACCGATAGTATAAGTGAAACAATTGATTTAGTTGAAAAATTAAAATAATCGTAAGATTAAGATATTACGAATTGTTAAGAAGATGAAAAAATCTTCTTTTTTTGTGGTATAATTTATATGTAGTATATTTGTCTAAAAAGAAAGATATTATTGGCAATACTAAGTTATGGAGGTATCATGAATAGAAGTGAAATAATTAATGATTATAGTAAAGGAGAATTCTCAAAATTCTTAGAAACAGATTATAGTGGAAAATTATTAGAGTTATTAAATGAAGAAGGATTATCTATCTTAGAAAAGAGTCCTTTAAAAGAAGATAGAATTAATTATATTTTAGCCTTTTCAAAGTATAAAGATGAGTTGTTTCAAAAAGAAGCTTTTTTAAATCTGTTTTTTAAAACTGATTTGAGTTACTATGATGCTAATTTAAAAAGTATGAAAGATGAAACATATGAAGTAATGATAAATAAGTATTTAAGTTTAAATCCTAGTCCCAAAGAACTAATAGTATTCTTAAGCTATTTAAATATAGAATATATCTTAAAAAAATTAGATAATTGGCCATATGGAACTGATGCTTTATATGAACTAATTAATTTAGGCGAAGAAGATATTGTTAGTAAAATAATTACTAATTATAACATTGATTTATCAGATTCGCGCATAAATATCGAAAATTTTGTTGCTACAGCAAAACAATCATTCTTAAATGCCGTTGAACAACGAAATATGTATGACAAAAAAGTACCAGAAATAAATATTCCTATTAATATGGTTAATAAAGATTTAGCAGAAAGATTACTAAATAATTATGATATATTTAAAGTGCGAAAAATAGTAAATGATTTAGAATATGTCACTAATACTGATGAAGTAAATAATTATATTAAAACTAAAGAAGATAATTTTATTAATAGTTATAATGATAACATATTTAGTTCACCATATAAAGAAATATTTGAATCATTTAAAAAATTAAAAGAAGCTGATATAAATGATGATGATAATTATTTTGAATATAGATATCAATATATAAGATTAATTAATCATTATGATGATGATGATATTAATATGATATTAGAAGAAAAATATGAAGAAGGTAATATAAATGGTGTATATGAATACTTAAAAGAACTAAGTGACAGGGAATTATCTAATTATATAATAGATTACAATTTTGAAGAAAATTATCATAATATAATGATTGATGTAAGAGAATTATTAAGATTTTATTATGATGGTAATGTCGTCTTACCAAAAGAGCGAGCAGAATTATATGAACAAATATCTAATATTGACTATTTATCTGTAGAAGAAAAGAAAGAACTACATAATACATTAAAGAAAATAAATATGAAGGAAATATTCTATGATGATATGTCATACGCTAGATATGTTGTTAATGAAGCTATTAAAGAATACTCTTTAACTAGAGAATCAATAAAAAAATATCGAGATAGTAAACTATCACAGCAATATGGAGTAGATGTTTATGTAATGCACGATGAACCATTCTTTGGAATAGTAAAAAGTAGTAGACATGTTCCTGATAAATTGCCAACTGGACACTCATATTCCTTAGTAGGAAACGATTGCGTGGCAATATGTGGAGATTCTAAAAACTCTAATACTTTTCTATACGATGCTGAAGAATTAAATCCCGACCAAATAGTTCATGTTTATCCATTTGATTCATTTACTATGTTTAAACCATTTAATTCTATAGATAAGGCAACAAGTCGTGTTCATCCATTGATGATGCCTGAAGAAATAACAGGTCTATCAGCGGATAGTTATTCAGAAATATTAATATTAGAACAAGGAACAAAACCAACAGATATTGATAAGCAAATACCCGAATTAAAAAGAATAGCTTTATATTGTGTAGATGAGATATCTGAGCAAGATATCGAAACTGCTAAAAGCCAGGACTTAGGTATCATATTGGTAGGTTCTAAAAAGTATTTTGAAAATAAGAAATATTATGAACAAAAATATAAGATTTTTGCTCAGCAAAGAGATTATAACTATTTTAATGGTAGTTATGAAAAAAATAAATTTGAAGCTCGAAGATAAAAAAGAAAGGATGATAAATAAATGAGAAAACAAATTAAAACAACGGAAGCAATCTTTCCGATGCCAGTATTAATGATTGCAACATATAATGAAGATGGTAGCACTAATGTAATGAATGCTGCATGGGGTACAATGTTAGATCGAGACAAAATAATACTTAATTTAACTGAAACCCATAAAACGGTTAAAAATATTAAAGAAAGAAAAGCTTTTACAGTAAGTCTAGCAGATGCTTCTCATGTTGTCGAAGCTGATTATTTAGGCATAGCATCAGGTAATAATACACCAAATAAATTTGAGAATACTTCACTTACTAGTGTAAAATCAGAGTATGTAGATGCTCCTATTATAAATGAATTTCCTATCTGCATGGAATGTGAATTTATTGAATATCAAAGTGACCCTTTAGGAGCAGGAGTAATTGGTAAAATAGTAAATGTAACTGCTGATACTAAAGTAATAAGCGGAGATAATGTTGATATATCACTAGTTAACGCTATCGCTTTTGACCCATTTACTCATGGCTATTATAAAGTGACTGAAAGAGTAGGAAATGCTTTTAAAGATGGCTTACAATTAAAAAAATAAGTAATTAAGATTAAGATTTATTCTTAGTCTTTTTTTATTAACCGCTTCGCTACCCAAAATAACTTCGTTATTTTTCCATACTCCAGTAGGAGATATTTCCTTTAGTTAGATAATAAACATAGATAATAAAATATCAAAGATAATTAAATTATTATTCCTTTATAAATAAAATATTTTATGGTACAATATCATAAAGGAGAAAGAAAAATGAAAGATAAAAAAAGTTTAATTATATATTTTAGTAGGGCAGATGAAAATTATTTTGGCGGTCAAATGAAATACATTGATAAAGGAAATACCGAAATAGTCGCAGAGTATATTCATGATTTAACTGGGGCAGATTTATTTAAAGTAGAACCTCTAGTACCATATTCTAAAAAATATATGACATGTATCGAAGAAGCTAAAGAAAGAACTAGGTCAAAGAATGCTCCAATAAAAGAAAATATTCCAGATATATCATCATATGAAGTAATATATATAGGTTCTCCAATATATTGGGGAGGAATGCCTGAAGAAATGTTTACTGCTTTAAATGGTTTGGATTTTACTGGTAAAACTATTAGACCATTTACTACACATGAAGGTTCAGGATTATCTGGAGTACCTAGACAACTTAAAGAAATATGCATTGGGGCTAATGTATTAGATGGTATTGCTATATTAGGATCCGAAGCTATTAATTCGAAACAAAAAGTAGAAGAATGGCTTTAATAATTATATTAGAAACGGTTTAAATATGGAAAAAGTAGAATATAATGGAAAACTATATTTCATAAGTGAAAAACAATTAAATAGTAATGTTCTTCTTCCCAAAATACCTAATAATTATTTTACACAAAATGGTTATGAAGATAGTAAAACAAAAAGAGTATGCTTTTGTAAGTCAATAGATAAATGTTTAATGGCCCTATCAAAAAATTGTAAAGATTTAGTATTTAATGTATATGAAGTTGATGATACAGATAATTATGAAGTATTTGCTCCTAGCAGTATTGATGTACCTGATAGTGGAGTAACTGAAGAATTATGGATTTTAACGAAAGTGAAAGTTGACTTTATTGGAAAAATAAAGTGCATAGAATCACTTCCGAATGCTGGTTATGAATTTAGCTACGGATCTAAAACAGCACGATTATATGAATGGAAATATGAATGGATAAATTAATAAAAAATAAAATAAAAAATGGTGGTTAAGATGTTTAGAGGTAATTATAATTTTTTTGATTATAAATATAATATTACTGGTTATACAGGTCAAGATTATGGGGGTATTGCTCAGTATGTATATTTAATATTTTCTATTATTCTTATGACAATCTTATTAATATCTTTAAGGAAATTATCAAAAGAAAAAGTAAATAAAATAATTAAAATAGTTAGTATATTCTTAATAATAATATATATTGTTAAAACGACAT
The DNA here is from genome assembly GCA_002375205.1 of Caryophanales bacterium UBA3620. GTDB lineage: Bacteria > Bacillota_I > Bacilli_A > RF39 > UBA660 > CAG-302. Next base: position 2,830 of record DFLL01000032.1, on the reverse strand, counting down.
GGGAATCAATATATGATATCAAATTATCCGGTTCATTTAATACTGGGTTACTTCCTCTAGATACATGTTCAATAATCATGCTTGCAGGAATAATATCTGGCTTTGGAAAAGGTAAAATAAAAGTACTTGCCGATTCTTGGTTATCTACTGGTGGAGTAGTTGGAGGCATTGCTACAATGCTTTATTTAAATGCCTTTAAGTATTATCCTTTCTTTTCCTTCGGAGCCTTTTATTCAATGATATGGCATTTCTTAATGGTATTTATTGGATTATTATTAATAGTAACTAACTATGTCGAAATAAAATATAAAACAATAATACGTGGATATCTATTCCACTTATTTATATCAATATTTGTAATACCAATCGATTTTATCTATAATTTTGATTTTATGTTATATCTAAATCTAGGAGGTATTCCTATCTTTGAAGATATAGCTAATCATTTAACATCTATTAATCTGCAAATATTAAATCCATGTCTAATGTTAATACTATACTATTTAGCTTTTAATATTGTCTTTATAATTCCCCTTGGCATCAAAAAAATAAAGTAGATAATAAAAATTTAGACATATATATTAACTTTAAACATATATTTTAGTAAAAAAATAATATTTTCATAATTTTTCTAGTTGACACTATGATTTAAAAATGATATACTTAATTTGTTCTTAAAAAAAGAACCATTACAAGTGGATTACTAACGGACCCTTAGCTCAGTTGGTTAGAGCATCCGGCTCATAACCGGGCGGTCGCAGGTTCGAGTCCTGCAGGGTCCACCACTTAATTATTCATGCGGGTGTGGCGAAATTGGCAGACGCGCTAGACTTAGGATCTAGTGGTTTATCCGTGGGGGTTCAAGTCCCTTCACCCGCACCAAATATAGAAATTAGAAGCTTTTATATAAAAGTTTCTTTTTTTATGCCTCCTGCATGACTCATCCTGCAAACCGCCCGGTTTCTTTTTATAAATAAATAATGTCTATAAATAATAAAAAATTATGAAAATATGGTTGACAAGTATCAAGAATATTGCTATCATAAAAAACAATTATTATGAAGATAGAAAGGAGAAACACATGAATAATGAAGATATTCAAAGATTAATAATTGAATTTAAAAGAATAGCAAAAAAGAGATTTATTGAGAGTAGTAGCAAAGGAGTAGGAGCAATCGGCTTAACATTTGAATCAGAACTAAAAAAGAAACAAGATAGTTTGTATTTTCCAGATTACTACGGAATAGAAATAAAATGTACTAGTAGGTATAGCAGGTACCCAATATCACTGTTCTCTATATCTTTTGACGGACCAACATTTCCAGAAATAAATAGATTAATAGAAAAATATGGATATCCAGATAAAACTTTTAAAGATAAGAAAATATTATTTGCAGATTTAAATTTCAAGAAAGAAACATTAGTGGACAATAAATATATTTTTAAATTGGAAATTGATAAAAATGAGCAAAAGTTATATTTGGTTGTACGTGATTTAAAAACTAATGAAATAGAAAAGAAATCATTTGTTTATTTAGACAGTATATATGATCATTTAAATCTCAAACTAAAAAAAATGGCCATAATTTATGGCAGTACCAAAAAGGAACCTAATAAAGAATTATTCAGATATTACAAAATAAAAATATACGGATTAATAAGTAAAGAAAAGTTTTTAGATTTATTAATAAATGGAACGATAGATGTACAACTAGTGGCTAGAGTACATAAAAGTGGTAATAGAGAAGGAAAATATAGAAATAAAAACTTAATATTTCAATTACCAAAAGATGATATTACAAAATTATTTAAAGAAATATATGTATGTGATTACGATACTAATTTCGAAAGATATTATTAATACATAACTTTACATTTTATATGTAAAACAGATGATTAAAAATAAAAAAATATTACAATAAAAAAACAAATTATGTTATATTATAAACATAAGGAGATTGATAAAATGAAAAAGAAAAAATTATTAATAATAGTTTCGGTATTACTAATACTAGGGCTTGGTGTATTTATTATTGCTAAAAAAATGGATAGTTCTTCAAAGACATTAAGTGTTAATTTAAGTAATTTAACTTATAATGATAGTGAAGAAAAACAGTTAAAAGTATATTCTAAAGAGGATTTTGATAGTTTCTATAATGATTATCAAAATAATAATTTAGATGAAGTCTATGTTACAGAGTTCCTATTTGATGGAGTAGGAATGTATAAGACATATGACTTAGATGATTTTATTGAAGAAGGAAATAGTACTGAAGTAAAACCTCTTGAGATAACCACTATTAACATTAATACTGATGGTGATATTACCTTCACTGGAGAATTAACTGGCGGTATGATAGCACTAGATACTAATAAAATAACTAAAGATGTTAATATTATCTTAAATGGAGTAAAACTAGATACTGATTCCAAGAAAGCGCCTGCAATATATGTATATAATAAAGATATAACTTATACTGGAAGTAAAGTAACAATTAAAACAGTTAAAGGAACAGATAACTATATTGAAGGTGGAAAACTAAAGAAAGTAAGTCTAATAGGTAGTGATGAATTATCTAGTTTTACAAATAAATATAGTGGTGAAGTATCTAATTATTATAGTACATATACAAATTATTATGGAGTATATACTTCTAGTGAAATAAATAATATTTTATTTGCCAAAGTAACCGCGGATAATGAAGATTTAGCAGATGGTGATCCATATTACTACTATAAAGCATCAGGAGCAATTTCATCAGATATTGATTTATATTTTGCGGGAGAAGGATCTTTAGAAGTAATAAGTAAAAATAAAGAAGGAATAGAA
>DFLL01000008.1:25320-25497 GCA_002375205.1 Caryophanales bacterium UBA3620 | reverse complement strand
TAAAAGGTTCAGCTTTAGGACTAGGAACTGACTCTATTAACCTAAATATACCTTCAGTATCTAAGGTATCAGTATCCCTTAATTTCCCATCTTTAGCCCTCATTTTTAACTGGTTAGTATTGCTAACCAGTTCACTCCCTTCATTACTTAACTTATTTTTTAGCCATTTCCAATAAT
>DFLL01000008.1:0-25192 GCA_002375205.1 Caryophanales bacterium UBA3620 | reverse complement strand
TCCCATATACTTCTTATTTCTTTTTCTTCAAATAACTTTGTAATAGTTTCTAACTTATTTGTCATTCATCATCACCCTTTCTCTTTGATATCATACACTCTAATATCATTTAACATTTATTATATTTAATAATAATATTAATGTCAATATATTTTTTCATATTTATAAACAAATGTTTGTGTTCTCTAATATAAAAAAAGGTAATGCTTAATAACATTAACCTTCTTCTATATTTTATATATATTTAATGCTTACTTTAAAAGTTTATTTATTTCCCAAAATAAACATTCTAGTACTTAATTATTCCATTATACAGTACAGTTATCATTATTCACAGTATGAAGATTAGTATAACTATTTCCAAATAATTCCACAAACTTATTATACTGTGTACAATCCTTTACTATTATTTCAACATCAGTAGAAACATTTCTAAATGTACTTGCATAAGATGTAATACCTGTAAAATCTAACCCACTAATATCTATTTTTGTAAATTTCATCATTGGTGAATGAGTATCCCAAAAACTAGCAAACATTTCAGTAATATTTGTTAATTTTTCTGCCGTAAAACTACTTAAATCTAACTCAGTTAATGAATAACACAGACCGAACATATTATTCATGGATGTTACAATCGAAGTGTTAAAGCCACTCAAATCAATGTATTTTAAATTTTGACAATCATAAAACATTTCTGTCATATTCGTTACTTTTTCAGTATTAAAAGTACTTAAATCAAGAGTTTCAAGATCTGTACAACCTCTAAACATGTTTGACATAATAGTAGTACTTGATGTATCAAAAGTACTTAAATCAAGAGTTTCTAAACTACCACAAGCATAAAACAATCTGTCTAGTGAGCCAGTCTTTATATTGCCAAATTTAACTGTTTTAAGGGCAGAGCAACCTTGAAACATTGCAGTCATATTAGGGGAAAGTGTACTAGAGAAACTAGATAAATCAAGTGATGTCAGCTTACTGCAACTATAAAACATAAGAGACATAGAGGTAACTTTTGGAATATAAAAATTTGTCAAATTCAATTCCACTAAATTACCACAGCCATAAAACATATTTTTCATACTAGTAACTATATTATTACTAAAATTTGATAAACTAATTGACGAAGCTTTACAATTTCTAAACATTTCTAGCATTGTTGTTACCAATGATGTATTAAAATTATTAATATTAATGGTTAATTCACTAGTACCGCAATCTTTAAACATATTTGCCATTGTAGTAACTTTAGATGTATCAAAACTACTTACATCTAAACTAATTAATCCTGAAGTACCCTGAAACATATCATTCATCTTTGTAACTCTAGATGTAACCCAACTACTCATATTTATACTAGTAAGACTGGGTGAATTATAAAATACTCCTACCATACTAGTTACATTAGATGTATCTAATCTAGATAAATCTAAACTTTCTACATGAGTAAGACCAGCAAACATATAATCCATACTAGTATTCATCTTTATTAGTCCACTAGATGAAGCTAAATATACCTTTTTTAGATTAGTTTCAGGATTTTCTAAATAATATAATTTTATACTATCATCGCTATTTGAAGATACATCTTCAACATATATAACTCCCTCTGGTAAATTAGAAAATGATACTATATCAACACTTTCTATTGTATCTTTACTAATAGAGCTATTTATAAAATAGGTTGTCGACTGTGTCATGCCAAGATTTTTCATTACATATTCTTTATATATAGCATCTCTACCTTCTCCATATAAATTAAATTTAAAGGATTTATTTTGCATCGTATTAGGATTATCAAAACTACCGTCTATATAGATATATAATCTATAATTAGAAATATTACTAGTAACTATTTCCGTATCATCAGTTAACTCTATTGTATCCCCTTCAATTTTACCATCAAAATTACCATTATTAAGTAACGTTAGTACTTCTGTCTCATTCTCAGTAGTTACTTTATATAATTCCCATACTAGGGATTCTTCTGCCAACTCTGTAGGAAATACTTCTAAGTCTAAATATAAATCCATTGTAGCAGTATCATTTTCGCAAAGATTTTCTAAATTAACGCTAATATCTTTTTTAAGACCATTTTCCTTATTAGAGATAGGTCTTAAACCATAAGCATTAATTGTATTACCTCCTTGAAATACTATTTCAGGAGCACATACTCTACCATTAACTAGAGCATTAATTTCACTAGACCATTCGAGCCATGCAAAAGTACCTCCAATTAGTAAAAGTACAAATGCTACTATAGATATTACTATTATTTTACTTTTCTTACTTAAATTCTTTATCTTATTCATTATATTCACCCTCTATAACTCTAGAAAAAGTGATAACTATTAAAATAATTAATCTTCATAATTATCACTATCATATCTTCTATTAAAACTCCCCAGTAATATGAACACTATCAGCAGTTATTACTGCATTAAAATGATTATTACCATTAAAATTTTCATTATTTATCTTAGTACCATCTAACCATATATATACATTAAACGTAAGTAAATTAGTACTTAAATCATAAGCATCTACTATCTTATATGGAGTACCTATCGTAGCAGTACTAAAGTCACCACTATAATGATTTAGTATATTACTAGAAGTATCAATAACATCAACATCATAAGATAATGCATTAAGTGGTATTCCTTCTATCTCTGTAGGATTAATATATAAATTAATTGCTCCATCAACACTACCTGTTCTTAATTTAGCAGTTACACTTTCCATTACCCCACCACTTCTAGTAGCAGAAGGTATCAAAACCCCTGTTAAATTAGGTTCACTTATATTATAATCAATATCTAATTTACCAGCAGTACTTTCAAAATTACCACTATTAGTAACAAATCTAAAAAAAGCATACGCGCTTCCAGCAGCAATAACAATAATAACAGAAACCACAAAAATAGAAATAATTATTTTCTTTTTATTACTCATAACCAGTTACCTCTTTTTCATCATTGAATCAATTTGAATATTAGCTCCAAAGTGTTTTCCCATCAAACTATTCTGATTTACGCCAGATTCCTCTAGCCATATATACAATACACAATTATAACTTTGAGAGTTAGCATTAGTATCTATATAAAATATATTATTTCCATTAGCAGTAGTAGATAAACTAGCAATTGTATAATAATTACCAGTAAAACTAGTGGCATTACCAGTAAATGTCTGCGTATTGCCAGTAACACTATGAGTACAATCAAGCCTATACTTAAAATCACTAACCATCAAAGAAGCGTCTATATCAATATTAGATAAATTAATATCAACATTGATATCATAGCCATTAATAATATTATTACTAGGAGTCAAACTAAAAATAGTTTTACTAGCTTTAGTTTCGACTTCACTTGAAGAAATCGGAATACCCGTATTTAAATCAATATAATCATTATTTGTAAATACTACTCCTAATGATTTGTCAGATGAACCAGTAGTTCCACTTAAATCACCAGCACTAGTACTATAATAAGCATATGTTGCCCCAATTACAGTAATAAAAATAATAGAAACAGTAATAGTAAAAACCAACATTAATTTTCTAAACTTCACGATAATCTCCTCTCTAGTATCTATAATCTAATAAAATAATAACACATTTTATTTAACTTTACAACTACCAAATATTATTATTTACAAAAAAACTCCTTACATAAGTAAAGAGTAATATTATAATTCTAAATTATGATATACATTCTGAACATCATCTAAATCATTTAAAGCATCAATAAGATTACATACTTTTTCATAATCTTCTCCATCAAGAGATATATAATTATTAGGAAGCAATGTTACTTCACTTACAATAAAATTATCATATCCCATTTTAGTCAAATTATCTTTAACATCAATAAAACTATTCGGATCAGTATAAATAGTATAACTATCCTCTTCAACTATGAAATCAAGCACATCAAGAGATAAAACATCTTCCATAAGCTTATCTTCATCATAATTCTTTTCTAATACAAGTACTCCTTTTCTTTCAAATAAATAGCTAACAGAACCATCAGTACCAAGGTTACCACCTTTTTTTGTTAGAGCACTTCTCACAAATCCGGCAGTTCTATTTTTATTATCTGTAAGGCAATCAATCATAATAGCAATACCACCTGGTCCATAGCCTTCATATCTTACTGCTTCATAATTTTCATCATTACCTTTATTTTTAGCTTTATTAATAGCAGACTCAATATTTGACTTGGGCATATTTTCTGCCTTAGCTTTCTCTATTACCATTCTTAAAGCCGAATTATTATCCGGATTAGCGTCTCCACTCTTTGCTGCTACAAATAATTCTTTAGCAAGTTTTTGGAAAACTTTACTTCTTTCACTATCAATAGCTCCCTTTTTTCTCTTTATTGTTGACCACTTACTATGTCCTGACATAAAAATCTCTCCTTTTAACTATACACTATAATAATATTTTTTTATTCCTTAGTCAAGAACTAACCAAGATAATTTAATAAAACAGGCCCAAGAATTATTAATAATATTAAAGGAATAAAGAAAAATACTGAAATAACACTAATCTTTGTTGGAATCTTAGATATCGCACTTTTAACCTCCATTATTCTTTTCTCCCTTAAATAATCAACTTGATTCTGCATCGTATCAATTATACTACTACCATACATATTAGATTGAGTAAGAGTTAGAATAATATTATTAATATTATCAGATGGAATATATTTTTGCATATCATTTAAACTCTCTGTTAAACTCTTACCATACTTAGTTTCTCTTAAAGCTTCCTTAAATTCATTAGATAACTCACTATCAATACTATTTGTAGTCATAGATATAGCTTCCGATAAATTTCTTCCAGTCTGTAAAGATAATGTAAATACTTCAAAAAAATATATTGCTTCAATATCAAGTTTCTTGCTTCTCATTTTTATCTTATTATCTAAAAGTACTTTTTCAAATACAAAATAATATAATACTACTACAATTATACCCACAATATAACCATATTTAAAATTACTAAATATAAGCATAAATAATAACACTGAAGTAATAAATCTAATACTTAAAAAAGTTTCCGCATCATATTTAGATTCAAGTCCCAATAAATCTATCTTAGTCTCTATTTTACTCAATCTTTTCTCATTAAATAAACTCCTAAGAACATTCTTTTTCTTTTTCCTTCTAGTCATTATTGCACCTCTATTCTAAGTATCCTTCTAAGAAGAAATACATATATACTAAACATAACTATAATAATGGCAATAATAATATAACCAAGAGGTGAATCAAATAAAGGTTTAAAATAATTCCTATTCAATATATATATAAATAATGTAAATACAATAGGCACAAAAAACAAAGTATATACTACCATTTTAGGAGCGGAACTAATATTCTTAAGTTCTTCATTTAATTTTTTCTTATCAAATAAAGTTCTCTCTATCGAAGAAAATACCTCTACTATATTACCACCAGTTTTATTTAATATTGTAAGAGAAGAACTTAAATAAACAGCCTCTTCCAAATTAACCCTTTTAGCAAATCTATCAAAGACAGTATCAACTGATAATCCAAACTTCATATCCAAATACATCTTCTTAAATTCATCATTAATAGGTTCAGGAAGTTCAACACTTGCTATTTTAATCGCCTGAAGAGTACTTTTACCAGCTTTAAAAGCATTGTTCATAACAATAACAGCTCTAAGTAGTTCACTCTCTATTAATTTAGTCTGACTTCTATAATAAAAATAATAATAAATATCCAATATATAATAACCAATAAAATAGTTTATTAAATATCTAAATATACCAAATCCACTAAAATTAAATATTTGAGAATAAATAGCAAGAAATAAAAACACGATAGCAATAATTAATTTATTAGTAATAAAATCAATAGATTCAATCATATCTTTTTGTTTATATTTAATATACTTATCATATTTTTTACTTCTAATTTTAAAATAATTAATTTTCTTCATATAAGGTCTCATTTTTCTAACAAAAGATAAATACTTATTAACTATTCCATCACTAAAAGAAATATTATTATCTTTAATAGGTTCAATACTATATGCACTAATTCTCTTAATTTTTTTACTAGAATTATATAATTTTATAATAATGATGATAACAAAAACAATAAAAATAAACAATATTATTTCTAATAATAACGTAATTCTATTATCCATAATTATCACCCTTCTTTCTATTCAAATATATCTTTAATATTCTCGAAACCCTTTCTCGCCAACTTTTCATATACTAAAGGTTTTCTTTTATAAACACCAAATTCTCCCATTACACTACCATCACTCGAAATTCCATTTAGTTTAAAAGAAAAAATTTCTTTCAAAGTAATATTACCATCTTTCATGCCAGAAACTTCGCTTATCGAAGTAATCTTTCTCTTACCATCAGATAGCCTATCTATCTGAACAATAATATCAATGGCATTTTCAATATAACCTCTAACCGCTGACACAGGTATTTCCATTTCATTCATTAATATCATTGTCTCTAATCTATTTAAAGAGTCAATAGGATTATTAGCATGAAGAGTCGTAATAGAACCCTCATGTCCAGTATTCATAGCTTGCATCATATCAAAAGCTTCTTTTCCTCTTACCTCTCCCACTATGATACGATCAGGTCTCATTCTAAGAGAGTTTCTAACTAAATCTCTAATTGTTACTTCTCCTTCACCTTCATAGTTGGTAAGTCTCGTTTCTAATGATATTACATGTTTTTGATGAAGCTTTAGTTCTGCGGCATCCTCTATAGTAATAATTCTTTCATCTTCCCCTAAAAAACCAGACAAAATATTAAGCAGTGTTGTTTTACCACTACCAGTACCACCAGATATAATAATATTAAGTTTAGCCTCTACTGCTGCTTCCAAAAATCTAGCCATATTAACAGTAAGGCTACCTCTTCTTAATAAATCATCAATACTTTCTAACTTTTTATTAAACTTTCTAATAGTTAGAACTGGTCCCTTCAAACTTAATGGCGGTATAATCGCATTAAGTCTTGAACCATCTCTAAGTCTAGCATCAACCATCGGATTTGCTGCATCAATCGTCCTACCTAAAGGCTGCACAATTCTTTGAATTGTTCTAATTATATGCTTATCATTAATAAATGAAACCGTTTCATCCTTAACAATCTTACCGTCAATTTCAACATATACTTCATTAGGATCATTAACCATTATCTCTGTAATAGCATTATCTTCCAAAAGTGGTGTAATAGGACCATATCCCATTATTTCATTTTGAATCAAGTTAAAAATATGTCCTCTTTCCAAAGTACTTAAATCATATCCAGTAAGAGTTCTATCAATTTCATTGTTAATATAATCCTCTAACAACTCATCACTAGGAATATTCTCTTCAATTAAATTCTGAACAATCTTAACTCTTAGTTCCTCTAGTAAACTCTTATCATTAAATATCTCATAGTCTTTAACATTAGAGGTATTAAGATTTTTAGGCTTAACTTCAAAAGCCTCAGTTAAACTTTTATTAGCCATTACCTTACCTCCTTATTATGAGAATCACCTATTAAGTCAAGAGCCAACTTCTTCATATTAGAAATATCTCCCGAATGAAAAGTATTAATATTTTTATTTAAAGTAAGGATCTCACCATTCATTACATATTTGTCAATATTCTTAATATAATAATTTCTTGATATTGTATAATCAATATTACCACCAATCATTGTTCTAATATCATACATACTCATATAATCTTTGCCAGTATCTCTAGAGTTGTTTAAAAGAATAAGATAATTTTTCTTACCAGTATCCTTAAATATACTAAGTAAACTCTTCATATTCTTAAAATCAACTAAATCATTAATAAGAACAAATAAAGTCATATAAGAATAATCCATAATTGTAAGATTAATTTCATCCAACACATGATTCATATCAACAAGTACTACATCATACTCTTTTCTAGCGGAATCAAATATCATCGGAATAAACCTGCTTTCAATCTTTAAAGCCTCTCTAGGATCTCTAGGGCATGCCAAAACATCAATATATTTATTATAAATAGTTACATAATCTTTAAGAGTAGTAAACCTATTATTAGCCATACTATCAACCATCATAAAAATATCTTTTTTATTCTTAACATCTAATGATACTGCTACTCCCCCAGAATATAAATCCATATCAATAATAAGTACTCTCTTTTCCATCAAAGAATAAATGCCCGCCAAATTAAGAACAGTAGTAGTCTTGCCAACTCCACCTTTTACTGATGATACACTAATAATTTTACCAGCCATATTTTATCACTTAATCCTCTCAATATTCTTTTCTTCATCTACTATAGTTCCACTATATTTAGTTTTAATTTCTACTAAATCAAAATTAAAACTTTTTCCAAAAAAACCTTTAATATTTTTACCAAGTTCAATATCCACTTTTCCATCTTCAATAATAACAGAGATATTATTCAAATTATCACTATTTTTTAAAATGTAATCAACTACACTATTCTCATCAATACTATTAATATTATCTAGAGCATATTCAATAGCCAAATAAGAAGTATTAGATAACCTATTCTTTTCGTATATTGCATCCGCTACATCATAAATAAGTACAAATAAAAGTAAAATAATAGGAATAATAAGTATAAATATAACAAGTGATTGTCCCTTATTATTAAGTTTCATTAGGAACATTCCTTTCAATACTAATTCTATATGGATTACCAAGTATCAAATTAAGACCAGGTGTTATAACATTTATATCCCTAGAAATTTTAATCTTAATATAATCATTATTATCTTCCCTTTTAATAGATACATCAGAATATATTTTATCTATATCCTCAATACTCTTACCATTTTTAAACAAAGTAACAACATCAACGCTCATATTTTCAAGTTCATTTTTTTTACTCATTATAAGGCCAAAATCGATAATGGCAAATAATATAATTATTAATACAGGTAATATCAAAACAAATTCCACTAAAGCTTGACCCTTTCTATTCATATAACTCTCTCCCTATTTTCATTACAATTATATCAAAAATATACAAAAAAAGAAAGATATTTTTATCTTTCTTTTAATTTTTTATTATCAACATTTTTCACATTATCAATTTTATTATTTTCTTCATCATCTTTTTTAAATATAAGGTATAGCAAACCAAGAACAACCAAAATAATTAATATAATTATAACAAATCTTTCGGCATTACCATTTTTTTCTTCTTCCTCTGCAACATCTTTAGTTTCTTTTTCAACTAGTAATTTATATTCTCTTTCTTCACCATTTTCAGCAGTAACCTTAATAGTAACAACATTTTTTCCTTCTTTAAATTCTTCATTTCCATTAATTTCTACTCTAGAACGATAATCTTCTGTAATAGCGGTAATATCTAAGAATTTAACATCAGATTTTACTTTTAATTTATACTCTAAAGTATCCCTATTAAAATCAATATCATAATCCTTAATATTAAGAGATTTCAAATAATTATTTGAAGAATATACATAATATACAATTGGCGTAGCAGCAAAAGTTTCCGCTACTTCTACTGTTTCATCAACAGTTTCATCTTCATCAGAAGAATTAACTGTTCTAACAACATTAATAGTATAAACTTTTTCTTCACCATTAAGAGTAGTAACCACTACTGAAATAGTCATATTATCACTATCAATTATATAACTAGATAATCCAACAACTTCATCTTCCTCATTAATTAATGCACCAGATAAAGTAATTTCTGTAGTACCTTCAGGAACAGTAAGAGTATATTCAGTAGTATCACTATCAAATTCTTTATCAAATTCTCCAATATCACTATTTAAAGAACTAAGTCCTGTCTCATTAGGAATAACTTCAATGGTAAATGTTAAATCCTCAAAGTCACTAATAGTTAAATATTTAGCAAGCCTGCCACTAATAGTAACTTCACCAGTGCCCTCTTCTAAAGCTTCAAAAGTAATAGTAAATAATACTCCCTTATTCTCACTATATTCACTACCAGCGGCAATAAATTTACCTTCTTCATTATTAACACCAGTAAATTCACCAAATTCTACATTAACCACTTTCAAATTATCACTAGTATTAATAAGTCCTTCAATACCATCAATAAAGTCTTCACTAACAATAAGATTACCCTCCTCATCAATTAGTTCTTCAAGTATTTCATTAGAAACAATAACATCTACATCAAAAGTATCACCTTTCTTAACCTCACTAGGAACCTCTCCTAATTCAAGTTTTAAATACTCATTTTCTTCTCTCTCAGTATCGATATCAGCTTCTTCTTTTAATAACTCACTAACAAACATAATATCTTCTAAAGTAAGTTCAGTAAATTCTCCCTCTACTATACTTGGAGCACCTTTTTCAATTAAAAGATTAATAAGTTCTTCAGGTACTTCTTCTTCATTAATATAAACATTCATTAATACTTCTAAATCTTCTAAAGTAAATTCTGTCTTTTCTTCAGGCATTTCATCTTCCCCAGTAGTAGGGTCTTCAGGATTTATTTCAGCATTATCACTATTTTCTTCTCCATTATCTAAAGGATTATCCTCACCATTTTCCGAAGGAACATCAGTATTTTCCTCATTATCATCTTCTAAATTTTCATCAGTTCCATCATTATCTGTATCATTAACTAAATCTTCTTCTTTGGTTTCTTCTACTTCTTCACCCACAGTATCACTATCTTCAATAGGAGCATTATCTGCTATTTCTGCTGCTAATACAATTGTAGCATTAGATAATTGTGAAAAAACAATTATTAATGCTAAAAATATTTTAAATATGTTTTTTATTTTTTTCATCATTATCATCCTTTCTTTTTATATTAAACATAATTTAATTCTTAATTTATTATCAAAATCCCCTTACTAAAACACCTCCCAAAGAGTAGATAATAGTCTTTCCTTTCTATCATCTTCATATTGATTATAGCACAAAGTTCAACAAAATTAGCAAATTTGACACTTACTTGACACTTTTTTTATCTTATTTTAAAAAATAATTGTTTTTTTTCCAAATTTTATACTACTTTTTCTTGACTAAAAATAATATAAATTATATAATACTATTGCTTAGCAGCGGATACTAGTATATTTAGTAATGTGTCATATATAAGTAACTATAGCTGCATAGCGAAAGTATAATAAAGACACCCTATTAAATAATTAGTATACCTTCTAAGAGAAGGAGGAAAGAATAATGGCTAGATATACAGGCCCAAACAACAAAAAAGCAAGAAGAGTATCATTTTCAATCTTAGAAAACGGTAAAGATATTGCCAAAAGACCTTATGGTCCAGGACAACATGGAAAAGACAGAAAAAGAAAACCATCTAACTACTCTATTCAGTTAACTGAAAAACAAAAAGTAAGATTTATGTATGGTATTTCTGAAAAACAATTCAAGAAATTAGTAAATGATTCAGCAAAAATGAAAGGTGTACACGGTGAAAACTTACTTATTCTATTAGAAAGCAGATTAGACAACTTAGTATATAGAATTGGATTTGCCACTACTAGAAGAGGAGCTAGACAACTAGTTAACCACGGACATATCACTGTTAATGGTAAGAAAGTTGATATCCCTTCATATAGAGTAAAACCAGGAGATACTATCGCTATCAAAGAAAATTCTCAAGATCATAAAGGAATCGAACTTGCTTTATCTAATAAAATTAAAAGAGTTGACTTTATTAACTACGATGAAAAGAAAAAAGTTGCAACTTATGTAAGATATCCTGAAAGAAGCGAATTAAATGCTGATATAAATGAATCACTAATCGTTGAATTCTATAGTAGAGTATAATTAGTACTCTACTTTTTCTATAAAAAAAAATCTCCACCAGGAGATTTTTTTAATCACTATATTTACTAGTAATACCAAAATAATTTTCTAATGTAATCCAATCACCATCATTATAAAGTTTCTTTGCTAGTTCTAAACCAACATATCTAAAATGCCAAGACTCATACTTATATCCAGTTTCATTAGTTTTACCTTTAGGATATCTAAGTATAAATCCATACTTCCAAGCATTATCACTAAGCCAATTAGCTTCTGGTGTTCCAATAAAAGTATCATTAATTTGATTAACATCAAAAGCAAGACCAGTTTGATGTTCCGAGTGACCCGGTCTAGCAGAATAAGTATCAGCCATTTCTTTACCATCACGTGAAACATAATTATTATATATAATTTTCTGAGTATTATAAGATCTAAAACCACTCGATAAATAAATATTAAGACCAAGCGCTTTAGCATCCGCAAACATCCTATTCATATTACTTCTTGTCTCACTAGTAATATCGCCAGGATAATATGTACTAGGTATCGAATAGGTCTTATTAACAATCAGAACACCATCTATATAAGTAATACCATTTTTTGTATATCCTTTGAAACCTTTTGAAGTAGTAAAAGTCCTATCAACAGAAATATTCTGAGCTACTTCTTTTTTCTTAATAACTTCTAGTATAAATTTCTCTTTAGTTGTATTACCACTACTATCTTTAGCTACATAGTATAGTTCATATTCTCCTATAGTATTAAAATCATATTCCCCTTCTACAGTAACATCTATCTCTTCATTAGAATTATCATTAGCTTTAACACCATCTAATAAATCAATTTCTATTCCTTCTGTTGTACTAAGCCTATCACTATAATCAATACTAGGCTCTTCCCTATCAACAATATCAATATCATAAGTATACTTTTCTATATTATTAAAATAGTTCTTTATCTTAAGCACAATCTTCTTCTTACCTACTATAGAAGTATCCACTAATTGTTTATCACTAACAATAGTACCATTCTTAACACTCTTAATATAATCAGTATTATATACTTCATCATTAATATTAACTATTCTATCACTTGCTAAATTAACTTTTAATTTCTTAGAATTATAAAATAAATATCCACTTATTCCAAGTAATAAAAAAACAAAAATAATAATAGATATAATAATTATTGTTTTCTTTTTATTATTAACTTTCTTTTTCATAATTAATAAACCTCACAAAAACATTATAAATATATTTTACTAAATTTGCAATAACATATCCTATAAATTGTGCTATAATAAAATACATGGAGGTTTAAATTATGGAAACAATATTACAATATGGTGAAGAAGTATTAATATTTAAAGTATCAAATAATATGAAAGAAGATGAATACATAAAAGGAAAAGTAATCAATAGTAGAGAGTCAGAAGATTTATCACATCATAGTAGTAGTTCATGGTATGAAACAATTTATGATGTAAGAGGAGAAGATGGATATCTCTATACAGGTACTTATAATCGTGACTATATAGACAAATATGTCTTTTTTAGAACACCAGAAGATCATATAAAATATCTACAAGAAAAAATTAACAAAAATTATAGAAAAATTTATGACATAAATTGTGAAAATGATACATATACCGAAACAATTAATAATCTTAGGCAAGAACAACAAAAGCAAAAAGCAAAAATAAAAAGCATCTAAAAAAGATGCTTTTTTCAAAATAAAAACCTTTATAAAATAAAGGCTTGTTTCGCATATCTGGTGGCTCCAGCGGGAATTGAACCAGCGACACAAGGATTTTCAGTCCTCTGCTCTACCGACTGAGCTATGAAGCCAAAATAAATGGCGGTTCCGACGGGAGTTGAACCCGCGATCTTCTGCGTGACAGGCAGACGTGATAACCACTACACCACGGAACCATTGGTTGCGGGAGAAGGATTTGAACCTACGACCTCTGGGTTATGAGCCCAGCGAGCTACCGAGCTGCTCCATCCCGCGATAAATTTACATGGCGGAGGAAAAGGGATTTGAACCCCTGCGCTGCTTTCACAACCTCCCGGTTTTCAAGACCGGTCCCTTCAACCACTTGGGTATTCCTCCATGATTGGTGCCTGAGGTCGGACTTGAACCGACACGAGGGTTGAATCTCGCAGGATTTTAAGTCCTGTGCGTCTACCTATTCCGCCACTCAGGCATATTTTTTTCGTTGACTAGTTAATTATATAACATTTTTCATGCTTTGACAACCATTTTTTTAAATTTTTTCTTAAAAATATTGAATTTTTATGAGATTTATTATATACTTAATATGTTTCCAAGCAAATGCGCCCATAGCTCAACTGGATAGAGCGTTTGGCTACGGACCAAAAGGTTGTGGGTTCGACTCCTACTGGGCGCGCCATTTAATAAGTACAAATTTACATATGTAAATTTGTTTTTTTGTGCATTTGTTCTATACCTTCTCTCTTCATACGAATATAATAAGTATGATAAAGAGGAGGTTTTTAAATGAAAAAAATAATAATAAGTATAATAATACTACTAGTATTAGGAGGTCTCTTATTTATATCATTGAAAGATAATAAGAAAGATACTACTCTAACCAAAGTAACTGTAGCAGAAGTAGCTCATAGTATATTTTATGCACCACAGTATGCTGCTATTCATGAAGGATACTTTGAAGAGGAAGGAATTGATATCGACTTAGTATTAACCCCAGGAGCAGATGCTGTTATGGCAGCAGTCTTATCTGGTGATGCCCAAATTGGATTCTCAGGATCTGAAGCAACAATCTATGTCTATAATGGTGGAGAAAAAGATTACCCTATGACCTTTGCAGCTCTTACTAAAAGAGATGGAGCATTTCTAGTATCAAGAAAGAAAATCGATAATTTCACCCTAGAAGACCTAAAAGGAAAAGATGTAATAGGAGGCCGCCAAGGAGGTATGCCCGAAATGACCTTTGAATGGGCCCTTAGACAAAATAATATTGATCCTGTAAAAGACTTAAACATTGATACATCCGTAGCCTTTCCTGCTATGGAAGGAGCCTTCATCGGAGGTACAGGAGACTTTGTTACCCTATTTGAGCCAAATGCCACATCTGTAGAAAAACAAGGCCTAGGTTATGTCGTAGCATATGTTGGAGAGTATGGTGGAGAAGTACCTTATACTGCATATAATGCTAAGAAAAGTTATATTGAAAATAATAAAGAACTAATCAAAGGCTTTTCTAATGCCGTTCAAAAAGGATTAGACTTTGTCAAAGAAAATAGTCCCAAAAAAGTCGCAGAAGCAATTGTCGATTTCTTTCCTGATACAGATATAAAAGATTTAGAAACAATGGTTAAAAGATATAAAGAAGCAGATGCATGGAGAGAAACAACCAAAATTAATAAAGATGAATGGAAACATATTCAAGATATCATGATCGCAGCTTCTGAACTAAAAGAATATGCTCCATATGATAAATTAATTTATAATGAAAAATAATAATATTTTAGAAATACATAAACTATCTAAAATATATCATACAAGTAAAAGTGAAATACCCGCAATTAAGGATTTAGATTTAAATATAAAAGAAGGAGAATTCGTAGCTATTGTAGGCCCTTCCGGCTGCGGTAAAACTACCCTTCTCTCTATTCTCTGTGGATTAGAAGACTATTCATCAGGCAGTATAATATTTCCTAAAAAAGAATTAACGATGGGATATATGCTTCAAACAGATACTCTATTTCCTTGGCTCAATATTCTAGATAACTGTCTTTTAGGATTAAAAGTAAAAAATAACATTAATATCGAAAGTATAACCAAGGTGAAAGAATTACTTGAAACCTATGGATTAAAAGATTTTATCTATAAATATCCAAGCAACTTATCAGGTGGCATGAAACAAAGAGTAGCTCTTATTAGAACACTAGCAATTGACCCCGATATAATATTACTAGATGAACCCTTTTCTGCTCTAGATTATCAAACAAGATTAGCAGTATCAGATGATGTCTGGAAAATAATAAAGAAAGAAAAAAAAACCACTATTATGATTACCCATGATATCGCCGAAGCTGTTTCAATGGCAGACCGCGTCATAGTCTTAACAGATAGACCATCTAAAGTAAAATGTGAATATCAGATAAATATGAAAGATAAGAGTACTCCAATGCATAATCGAAATTTAATAGAATTTAAACAGTACTATGATAAAATATGGAAGGATATTGATATCCATGTATAGTCCGGAACACATAAACTATCTAAAGAAAAAAAGAAGAAGAAAAATACTAATATTCTTTTTTCAAATACTAATATTATTATCCATAATCATCGTATGGGAACTCTTAGCTAAATATGAAATAATAAATCCCTTTATTTCTTCTTCTCCAAGTAGAATACTAAGTACTATAATAAATCTATATAAAACGCATAATATCTTTAATCATATATGGACTACTATTTATGAAACAATAATAAGTTTTGGACTAGGTACTATAATAGGACTACTAATAGCTACAATACTATGGTGGAATAACTTTATCTATAAAGTAATAGATCCATATCTAACCATCATAAATAGTCTACCTAAAGTAGCTATAGGACCAATAATAATCATTTATTTTGGAGCTAATATCAAATCAATAATAATAATGGCCTTATTAATATCGGTAATAGTTACTATAATAACTGTATATAATGGTTTTATAGAGACAGATCATAATAAAATAAATCTCTTAAAATCATTTAAAGCAACTAAATATCAAATATTTAAAATGGTAATATTGCCAAGTAGTTACCCTACTATTATAAGTTCCTTAAAAATAAATATAAGTATGACCCTAATCGGAGTAATAATGGGAGAATTCTTAGTATCAAAAAAAGGAATTGGTTACCTAATAACATATGGTTCCCAAGTATTTAATTTAAATCTAGTAATGTCAGGTATTATCATCTTAATGATTGTTTCTTATCTCATGTATTTAATTGTCAGTTTATTAGAAAAAATACTAATCAAAAAAGATTAGTATTTTTTATAAACAATTTCTTGTATTTATATCATAAAATTCATCTTTTGTTATAGCATAAACATAATTAGTTATTGGCTTACCATCTTTAATCCATGAATTTTCTTTCTTTTCATGTAATTTAAAACCTAATTTTTCTATTAAACCTTTAGATTTAACATTACCTTCTTCATAACCACATATAACATTATTAAAACCAACACTAAATAAATAATTAATTACTCTAGAAACAGTCTCAGTCATATACCCATTATGCCAAAACTTTGGATGTAAATTATATGATAGTTCAATAGAAGTATCATCATCTTTAACTGTAGCAACTATATTCCCTATAGGTTCATTTGTATCCTTTAAATAAATAATCCAATCAAACATATCATTTAAGTATTCTTTATCTGAATAAAAAGAATCCACTACTGATGGATCTAATTTAACATATTTAAATTCTCCATCAACATCTCTTAATTTAGTAAAATCATATTCATATACCTTAATATAATCTTCCTTACTTCCTCTTTTTAATACTAATCTATCTGTTTCTAACTCTGGTGTAATATATTTCATAACATATCATCCCTACCTTCTAACTATTAAACTTATCAAATTCATATTCACCATTTATATCAAAAACAAAATCACTGTCAACAATTCTATTTAAAACAGGATATTTAAAATTATTATCTGAATTAATAATCTCTTTTAGAGTATTATTAAATTTTTCTTCTTTTACTAAACATCCATATATTAAATCGTTAATAAACTTAATAAGTCCACTATTATTAGGATATTCTATTTTCCTTTTATCTGAATCAACATATTGATATTCAATAAAATCACTTCCAATATCTTCTATATATAATTTACTACTATCGGTAGTAAGTTTATCAAATTCAAATTTCTCTAATTTATTAATAAAATCTTTTAATATTGGTAATTCTTTTGAATCAAACTCTTTAGAAATATCCATTTTGCCAATTCTAAATTTACATACGCATGTTACATATTTCTCTCCTAAATAATTATTACTTATATATAAATTTAATGAAGTACCATGTAAATCTCTCTCATCACATAATCCACCAATATCCAAATAACTAACATATTTTAATTCTTTTTCCATAACTATACCCCAACTTTCTATATTTATTTTTATACATTAAAGAAATTATCAATACCAACTACCCCATAATAATAATTATTCATAATTTCAGCACATATTTTCATTTTGTCAGTATTAATAGTATTCTTCTCATTATATTCTTTAATAATATTCTTAATTAAATTCTCGTAATAAAAGTTAATAGAACCATATTTAAAATCTAATAATAAGTCTATTAATTCATCTATCTTTTCAGTAATTTTAGGTTCCATATTAGCCATTAAATAATCATTAATATTAACCATTTCTCCATCTACTTCTATTTCATTATTAAGAGCATTACCTAATTTCTTTTGAATAGGAAGTAAATCATTTTTAATATCATCCATAAAATACTTCTTATATTCCATACTCTTTCTAACAGAATACTCAGATAATTCTTTTTGATTATCTAATACTTTATTAGGAATAATATCACCTTTAACAAAATCTTTATCTTCTGTTCTATTAATTTCTAAAATATTAAAATTATTAACATCTAATAAAACATAAGCACTAGGTTTAATATTATTATCTTTATTCCATATATCTTCTTTCCAATCAGTAAGAAGTACACCTATATATAATTTATTATCTTCTTTTCTAAGCATCGGATATAAAGGTCCATAATTATCCATATTTCTTTTCTTTAATTCATCATTAACAATACTTAAAATACCATCTAAACTAAACTTATCCATCATATTTCTCCTTTACTTTATTTCTAGCACTATATAAATAATATTTAATATTACTTTCACTAGAATTAATCTTTTCACTTATTTCTTTTATTGAAAGGTCTTCTATATAATATAGTCTAAAAGATAACATTTCTTTTTCTGTTAATCCCACATTATCTAAATTATCAATAATTTCTCTATATATAATTTTATCTAATGTATTCTCTTCTCTACCCACTTCATTATTTTCATCATAAGATACATTATCTCTCTCTTTAATATACTTTTTTGCTTTAGCCGACCATATATTATGAGCAATTTTCCATATTAAATTATCTATTTTATCAATACTAATATTTTCATTAAAATATTCAAAGATAGCTACAAAAACATTATTAGTTAAGTCTTCAGCATCTTCCCTATTATTAGTCTTCTTAATAGCCCAGTAATATATCTTATAATAATATTCATCAAATATTCTGTCCATCTTTTTTCACCTTTCACTTATATAGTGTCTATTTTTTTATTTTGGTTAGTTAAAAATATTATTTACTAATCATCTTTGTTTCATTAACTTTATTATTCATATATTCAAGATTATTAAACGATCTATTATTCTTTAATAATTCCATTTGTCTTCTTGCAACGTTATTTAATCTTATAAGTCTTTCACTTTGTGGTATTTCCATTTCAATTAATTCAGCATTAATATTTTCAAGATTATTTAGTATAACCAAATGAAGTAAATCAGTATAATCTCTAATATTCCCATTACCAGCTACTTCTGGATTACTTTCTCTCCACTCTCCAGCAGTCATACCAAATAATGCTACATTTAAAACATCTGCTTCTTCAGCATATACAAATTTCTTTTGTTTTTCAGTTAATGTTGGAACAATATAATTCTTTATAGCATCAGTATGAACTAAATAATTAGCCTTTGCTAAAACTCTATTAGCATGCCAATCAATTTTATTTTGATATGCTTCATTTTTCTTTAATCTTTGAAATTCAGTTATTAAATAAAGTTTAAATTCTGGAGAAAGCCAGCTAGCAAATTCAAAAGCTATATCGGAATGTGCAAATGTTCCTTGACTATATTTACCACTACTAGGGACAATACCTATGGCATTAAACTTTTCTTTCCATCTTTTTGGTGTCATAGTAAATCTATTATATGGAACTTCTTCATTTTTAATTACGTGGGATTCCACGGAATTAAAATTAGGATTATTAATTTCTTCCCATAAAGAATAAAATTCAAATGAATTTTTTATTAGGCATCCAATTTCTTATAACACCAGATGGATCTTCTTTATTTACATATTTCGCTAAATCAGTTAATGAAATATATTCTTTATTATCAATTCTTAAAATACTTATTTTTTGTTCTTTCACTACTATTTCAGTTTTAATATTATCTAATACACTCTTTAATCCTTCAATATTACCATGTATATCTGTTATAATTGCATATTTCTTTTTCATGTAAACACCTCTTGTTTTATTTTAGTTTATAAGTAAATCCTACTTCGTTATAAGACTCATTACCTATAGTTATATTTCTCATAAAAGCAATCATCACACCTTTTCTTACCTTCATATAAAATTTAATAGCAGGTGTATTGTCTTGAAGACACCATACTAACATTTTTTCTTTTCCTGAGTTAACAAAAGATTCAGCAACATAACTGAATAATTTAGTACCAATACCTTGTACTTGATATTCTTTATCAACATATAATCCACATAACTCACAATCTACATCATAGTCAATAGAATATTTATTACTATCTATATATTCAGCAAATCCGACTATTTTACTATTAATTGTAGCCACTATCATAGTTCTTAAATTAAATTCATTATGCATTCTCTCTATTCTTTTATCAATATTATTAACCATATTATTAATATGATTTTTAGAAACAATACCTGAATAAGTATCTTTCCAACTTTTAACATGAAGTCTAGCTACACTATCAATATCATCAGTAGTAGCTTTTCTTATTTCAATATTTTCCATTTAAACCTCCTTTATCTAAATAATTATTTAGAAACTATTTATTATATTATTTAGTTCGTGCCTTACTAACAAGATACTCACTCAAATCTATTCTTTCAGATGATATTACTTGAGCTTTGTCTAATCTAAAAGAATGAGCAGATAATCTTTTAGCATTGCCTCTTAATTTATAAACATAAAAATCTTCATCAAAGTTAAAGCTACCTTTTTCAAAAGCAATTTTTGATCCAACTATACTATAATTTAACCATCCAGCTTCTCTTACAAAAATTGGACAACCTTCTCTTAAAAACGCATCTAGTAAATTATCATTTGCAATTATTTCTCCAAATGAATCTCTTTTTCTATCTATATAATAAAATTCAGTAGGCATTTCAAGTTTATATTTAAATTCAGGGTATACTGATAATAAACTATCAAGAGCTCCCCTATTTCCATTTTCTTCAAATCTAATATATTTATCTATTAAATCACTGTTATCTAAAGGTACATCCTTTGGCCTATTAGGATATTCATAAATCACTAATTTCCCATTACGTGCCTCATCTTCTAATGCTTCTAAAACATTAGGATAATAAGTACAATCTAATGGTTTTAATGATGGCTCTGTTGAAATTACTTCAGGAGACCACAAATAATCTTCATGACGAAATGTCGAACCATCAATAGTATAAAGATATCCCTCACGACTATATAGTTCTTTTAAAACACCTTCTCTTCTTTCAACAATATAAGGAACACCATCATCATTCATTCCTATAACAGTATCTAAATCTCCTCTACCCCTTGCCATAAAAAGCATAGCAATAACTTTATTTTCTGCTGCATATAAACACTTTATACGATGTGTTGATTCATCCAATTTAAATTCTTTTATTCCTCCATTAGGGCTTCCATGATATACAATATTTTCCATACAATTTATCTTCCTTTCTATATCACTTTCTCTAAATATTCATTAATAATTTTATTCATAACATTAGGTATATTAACAACATATTCACTAAATTGATTTTCATCTAAATAATCATATTTACCTGGAAAATCACTTATACCTTTTATTATAACGCACTTTACATCATTAACTTTACAAATATATGCAATAGGAGCACTCTCCATATCAATTACAGATAAACCATTTTTATACATTAAATCACAGACTTCTTTATGTATCATAGGTTTATCAGAAGAACCAATTATACATGTATTATAACCAAAATTATACTTATCCAAATTAATGTCTACAATAAAATCCTCTTTAAAGGAATCCCCTTGTTCTAAATATGTACAATCTACTTGTACAACTTTATTAGGAAGAAAAATATCTAATAATTTATATTTTTCATCTACTCCAGCACAAGTACCTATTACAATTATTTTAGTTAAATTAAATTTATCTATCATATATTGGGTAGCCCCTGAAGCTTTAGTCTTTCTAGTCCCACATCGATAAAATATTACATCTTTATTATTTATCTTTTCAAAGAAATATTCACCATAAGGGTACTTATCTATTTTATCAATATCTTTATGATAATAATCTAATACAACTTTCCATTCCTTTTGAGCCGCTACACTTATTCCAATCACAATTATTCACTTCCTTCTAACTACCAAATCCAAATAAATTATTACTTTCATATTTCCTTAATGATTTATAAAAGAACATTACCGATAATACTAACCAAAAAATAGTTAATAATAATATCATTAATAAACTAGGTATTGATAAACTCTTTACAATTTCTACTGGTACTGCTCCTAATAATAAAGATGGTACCACAAATATAAATATTATTCTAAGCACACCAGTAAATGATCCCCCATGATATAAAGAGTTACTTACAAATATATTGTAAAATCCTTGTGAAACATTATGACCATCCATTAAATAAAACGATATACTCATACATATTAACGAAAAAGAATAAAAGATAATCGAAGATATAATTATTAATAATATCGATAATAATATCTGTATAGAAGTCAATCTACTATTAATAGCAAATACTACAAAGCAAATAACACCAAAGAGAAAATCTCCTACTGCACTAGTAGATACTGCAGATGTAGATACTTTCATTAAGATATTTTTAGGTGTTAATAAGTATTTATCAAAGTTACCACTAGTAATATAAGTTGGAATATTAAATACCCCATCAAATAATGCCACTACTAATCCAAAAGATGTCATATTAAAACCATATAATCCAAAAATATCCATTGGCTTCCAACCATTTAATTCTCCTACTGTCTTACCAAAATAATACCATAATACTAGAAATGATATATTATTAATTGCCATACCAATTACAGAAATAATAAATGAGCTTTTAAGTTCTTTTTCATTTTTAAAATTTTTCTTTATATTTAATAATGCTAATTTTATACTACACATAATTAACCTCCATTTATCATTGCTTTCTTTTTAGATTTTTTGTAAACAAGGCTTAATAATAGTCCAAAAACTATTATCCAAAATAATTGAAGACCAATTCTAATAATAAATTCATTATTCCAAGAATCATATACAGTACTAGATGCAAAATTAATAGCTCCAAATGGACTTATAAAAGCAAATACTTTCATAACTTTTGGAAACATTGATATTGGCAAATAACTTCCTCCTAGTACCATAACTAGTTTATCAACAACCCAGTGGATAGGTCTTATATTTTGGATAAAAAAGGCTGTTATTCCTATTAATCCATATATTAACAATCCAAGTATTTGACCTAAAAACAATGTTATTATAAATGTCGGAATAAATACCCCAAGATTCAAGTTAGGAATACCTACCAAAATAATCATCATTATTATTCCAAGTATACTTATAAATAAAAATGAAAATATTCCTTGGCCAATAACTCTAAAAAAACATATTGTTAAGTAGTTAGTAGGTTTATTCATAAACATTTCAACATTACCACTTCTAACTTCGTTCATGATAATACTGTCTAATCTTCTAATATTCAGTATCATAATACAGAAATATATAAACATACTCCACATAGTAGTCTTATAATCTACTCCATTAATAGTGCCACCATTTAATTTAAATATATAATGATATAGTAAGAAGACAATTAAGCATCTTGACACCATATTAAAAACATCTAATAATAAATTAGTCTTATCTTGCATCTGATTTTTCATAAATATTTTTGTAACAGTAGACGCAAATCTAATCTTTTTCATAGATACCTCTTATAATACTTTCAAGTGATTCATTATCTATATTAATATCATCAATATCAAAATGTTTAATTAATTCTTGTAATGCTTTTTGTGTATGAATTACTTCTGTATCTACTCCTACTATTATTTGGTTTTTATCTTTTTTAATATAACTCATACCATCAGATAATTTAGGATATTCTGTAAATTCCACATTAGGAGTAATTATAATATTTTTATTCTTTACATAATCATTAATTAATTGTTTTGTAGATGTATCAATAATAATTTTACCATGATTTATTATTATGCATCTTTCACATATACTTTGAATATCTTCTGTATCATGACTTGTTAAAAAGATAGTTACTTTCTCTTCTTTATTAATTTTAAGTAATAAATCCCTTAAACTCTTTTTAGATACAACATCTAATCCAATCGTAGGCTCATCTAAGAATATTATTTTAGGACTATGTATTAAAGATGTAGCAATTTCGGCTCTCATTCTTTGACCTAAAGAAAGCTTTCTAACTGGCTGATGAATAAACTCTTTCAAATCAAATAATTCTGATAACTCTTCTATTCTTTTATTAATAGAATCTTTATCCATATCATACATTACGCCAAACATTTCCATACTCTCTGTAAGAGGTAAATTAGGTAGCAATTGACTTCTTTGACCGAATACTGTACCAATTTTATAAGCAAGAGCATTCCTATCTTTTATTGGTGTTAATCCACATATTTTTATATTACCATTAGTAGGATATAAAATACCCGTAAGCATTTTTATTGTAGTAGATTTACCTGCACCATTTGGTCCGATAAAAGCAACCGTTTCCCCCTCTTTGACATTAAATGAAATATTATTAACAGCATTAACTACTTTTTCTTGTTCATTAAATAAATTATATAAAAATCCCTTATTTTCATTTTTTACTTTATATTTATAATCTTTTGATAGATTTTTAACTTCTATTATATTCTTCACACTAATCACTTCCTTTAACTCTATTATTTTAAAATAGATTCATTGATAAATATTTTCTTATCATCATAATCA
The DNA here is from genome assembly GCA_002375205.1 of Caryophanales bacterium UBA3620. Classification (GTDB taxonomy): domain Bacteria; phylum Bacillota_I; class Bacilli_A; order RF39; family UBA660; genus CAG-302. Next base: position 261 of record DFLL01000008.1, on the reverse strand, counting down.
ATAGTACATTCTCTATCATAAGGAATAATGCATCTTGGTACACTATGTCCAAAGTTAACATTGTAAAATACTGGTGTATCTAAATCACTAAATACCTTTCTATAAACATCTTTATATTTCTCATAATATTTTTCATCCATTGGTTTACCTACAATAAGTCCTTTTACTAAATTAAAAATATTTTTCTTCTTAAATTCCATTAACATTTTCTCAAGTTCATCTGGTGTAACCATAAGTTCACTAGTTTCTAAAAATAATATT
>DFLL01000031.1 GCA_002375205.1 Caryophanales bacterium UBA3620 | reverse complement strand
AAAAGACTATGACATTAACACTTAAATATAAAAATAAAGAAAGAGTAATTACTGGACTTAAGAGAATTTCAAAACCAGGACTTAGAGTATATTCTAAAGCTGAAGAATTACCTACAGTATTAAATGGTTTAGGAATTGCTATTATATCTACATCTAAAGGAATTATGACTGATAAAGAAGCTAGAAATAATTCATTAGGTGGAGAAGTAATTGCTTATGTATGGTAATAGATAATGAGTCGTATTGGTAAAAGAGTATTATCTATACCTGAGAATGTTAATGTTAATGTCGAAGGAAATATTGTAACTGTTAAAGGGCCTAAAGGAGAACTTACTTTAGAGACAGTTAAGAATATCAAAGTAACAGTTGAAGAAAATACTGTTAAAGTAGAGCCTTTAAAAGATGATAAATTTACTCATGCTATGCATGGAACTACTAATGCTAATATCAAAAATATGATTGAAGGTGTTAGTAATGGTTATAAGAAGAGTTTAGAGATTGTTGGTGTAGGTTATAAGTTTAATGTTAGTGGTAACAAACTTACTATATCAGCAGGATACTCTCACCCAGTAGTAATGGAAGTACCTAATGGTCTTACAGTAAAGGGTGTAAGTAATACTGAAATAGATATTGAAGGTATTAGTAAAGAATTAGTTGGCGAATTTGCTGCTAATGTAAGAAAAGTAAGAAGCCCAGAACCATATAAAGGTAAAGGTATTAAGTATAAAGACGAACATATTCGTCGTAAAGAAGGAAAGAAAGCTTCTAAATAATAAATAGGAGGAATTACTATGATTAAGAAAGTTTCAAGAAATGAAATGAGAAAAGTAAGACACGAGAGAATTAGAGAAAATCTTTCAGGTACTGCTGAAAGACCAAGACTATGCGTGTTTAGATCAAATGCTAATATTGAAGCTCAAATAATCGATGATGTAAAAGGTGTTACTTTAGTTAGTGCTACTTCTTTAGATAAGAATTTAAAACTTAAAAATGGAAGTAATATCGAAGCTGCTAAAGTAGTAGGAGCAGAAATCGCTAAAAGAGCTAAAAAAGCAAAAATTACTGCCGTTGTATTTGATAGAGGCGGATACCTTTATCATGGACGTGTTAAAGCTTTAGCAGAAGCTGCACGTGAAGGCGGATTAGAATTCTAGAAGGAGGATAACTTCATGAACGAAGAAATGAAAAATGTTGAAAATAAGCCAGTTAATACTGAAAAACATGAAAAAACTGAAAAAAAAGAATCTAAACCTCGTAAGTTCGATAACAAGAACAGAAAACCAAAGAATAATGGTGAAAGAAAAGTTTCAAAACCTAAATCTGATTTAGAAGATAAAGTAATTGAAATTAGAAGAGTAACTAAAGTTGTTAAAGGTGGTAGACAATTTAGATTTGCTGCTACTGTCGTAGTAGGAAATAAGAAAGGTCTAGTTGGTTTAGGAACTGGTAAAGCTAAAGAAATGCCAGATGCAGTTAAAAAGGCTACACAGGCAGCTACAAAGAATGTTGTTAAAATTGATTTAATTGATAATAGAACTATTTCACACGATATCACTGTTAAAGAAGGAGCAGTTAGAGTTATGCTTAAACCTGCTAAAGAAGGTATTGGAGTTAAAGCAGGAGGACCTGTTAGAGATGTATTAGAGTTAGCAGGTGTTAAAGATGTACTATCTAAATCATTAGGATCAAGTACTAAGATTAATGCCGCTAGAGCTACTTTAAGAGCATTAAAAGGTCAAAAGAGTCCTGAACACGTTGCATACTTAAGAGATAAGAAAGTAGAGGAATTAAGATAATGAAATTACATGAATTAGAAGCAGTATATGGCTCTACAAAAAATAGAAAAAGAGTAGGACGTGGACAAGGATCTGGTACTGGTAAAACAAGTGGTAAAGGTGAAAAAGGACAAAACGCTAGAAGTGGTGGAGGAGTAAGACCTGGTTTTGAAGGTGGACAACTTCCATTATTCAGAAGATTAGCTAAAAGAGGTTTTAACAACTATAACTTTAGAACAGTTTATTCTACTGTAAACGTTGAAGATTTAAATAGATTTGAAGATGATACAGTAGTAACAATCGAACTACTTAAAGAAGTAGGATTAATTAAGAAAGAATTAGATGGTGTTAAAGTATTAGGAAGTGGTGAATTAAAGAAAAAACTAACTGTTAGAGCTAATGCTTTCACTAGAAGTGCTATTGAGAAGATTAATAATAATGGTGGAAAAACTGAGGTGATTTAGATGTTTAAAAATCTAAAACTTATCTTTAGTCCAAAGAATAAAGATATCAGAAAAAGAATTGGTTTTACCTTATTTGGATTATTAGTTTTCGCTATAGGTACAACCATCCCCGTTCCAGGAACAAAGGGAGCTATCTCAAGTCTTGGACTATGGGAACTATATAATGCTATCGGAGGAGGAGCACTAAAGAACTTTTCAATATTTGCTCTAGGTGTTATGCCTTATATCTCCGCTAGTATCATTACTGGAATATTACAAATGGATATAATTCCTTACTTCACTGAACTTAAAGAGTCTGGTGAACAAGGTAGACAAAAAATTAATCAAATAAATAGATATATTGGTATTGCTATTGCTTTTATTCAAGGATTTGCTATGGCCTTTACATTTGTTAAAGGTCAAGATACATTAGTATACTTAAAGATAGCGGTAATATTAACTGCTGGTACAGCCTTCCTATTATGGCTAGGAGATCAAATTACTCAGAAAGGTATCGGTAATGGTATAAGTTTGCTTATCATGGCAGGTATTATCTATACCGTACCAAAAATGTTTATAGATACCTTTACTACATTAGTACTTGATCATACGGGATCATTATTCGTAGGAATAATAAGTTATGTAATCTTTGTCCTTGTATATCTATTAATAATAGTTGGAGTAGTCTTTGAGGAATCTTCCGAAAGAAGAGTACCAATACAATACTCTAATAGAACGGCATCTGCTTACGGTGCTAAACAAAATTATATTCCATTTAAGTTAAATTCTGCTGGTGTAATGCCTGTTATCTTTGCATCAGTAATACTAACTATTCCAACATTTATTGCTGGTCTACTAGGTGAAGAATCATCATTCTCAGTATTTGTATCTAAATATATAAATTATACAACTCCAACAGGATTTGTATTATATATCATACTTATATTTGTATTTGGATTCTTCTATACTAATATGCAAATAAATCCAAAAGAATTAGCTAAGAACTTAAATAAGAGTGGTGGCTATATCCCAGGAGTAAGACCAGGAGTAGAAACAGAAAAATATATTAAAAAGATATTAAATAGAATAACACTACTTGGATCAATATTTATAGCGGTAATCGCTGCTCTTCCAATCGTCTTTAGTAGTTTTATCAATACTGGACTACCTGCATCTGCTAGTATCGGTGGTACAGGAGTATTAATCGTTGTAGGAGTTGCAATCGAAACTTGTAAGCAACTTGAAAGTAGTTTAATTAATAGAAACTATAAAGGAGCTAGATAATGAAGAATATAATCTTTATTGCTCCTCATGCTGCTGGTAAAGGTACTATCTCGGAGATGATTGAGAATAGATTTAATCTTCCTCACATTTCAATTGGTGATTTACTAAGAGATGAGATAGCTCATATGACTAAATTAGGTCTAGAAGTAAAAGACATTATGGCAAGAGGGGATTTTGTACCTGATGAGGTAATTGCAAAATTATTAAAGAAGAGACTAAGTAGTAAGGATGTTAAAAAAGGTTATATCTTAGATGGATATCCAGGAAATTTGAGTCAAGCAAAAGATTATGATAAATTACTTGAAGAATTATCATTTGATATGGGTAAAGTTATCTATTTAAATATAGATAAAGAGACTGCATTAAAGAGAACAATGAGTAGAGTAATATGTCCCAAGTGTGGTGCTACTTATAATACTAGTACACCGGATTTATCTCCAGTAAGAGAAGGAATCTGTGATAATTGTGATAGTAAACTAGTTGTAAGAAGTGATGATAATGAAGAGACATTTAAAGTTAGATTTGATAACTATATGAAAGAAACATACCCATTAATTGAGTATTATAAGAATAAAAATAATCTAATCGAGATTGATGCAAGTAAGAGTCCAAATGAGATATTTGAAGAAATTAAGAAGGTAATTAAATAATGATAACTATTAAAAGTGATTATGAATTATCTTTAATGAGAATTGCAGGTAAGATAGTTTACGATACTCATCAGTATTTAAAACCTTTTATTAAAGAAGGAATAACTACTGGTGAGTTAGATAAACTAGCTCATGACTATATTATTAGTAGAGATGCTTATCCATCATGTTTAAATTATGAAGGGTTTCCTAAAAGTATATGCATTTCCGTAAATGAAGAAGTCGTACACGGTATCCCGGGAAAAAGAAAACTAAAAAATGGTGATATCGTTACTCTAGACATTTGTGCATGTTATAAAGGATATCATGGAGATTCCGCTTGGACTTATCCAGTAGGAGAAATCTCAGATGAAAAAAAATATCTTTTAGAACATACAGAGAAAGCATTGTATGTTGGCTTATCTAAAATAAAAGATGGTGTAAGATTAGGAGACATCTCTAATGCTATTGAAGAGTATGCTACTCATCATAAACTAGGAGTAGTAAGAGAACTAACAGGTCATGGAATCGGAAGTAACCTGCATGAAGATCCTGATGTTCCGAACTTCGGAAAAAGGGAAGCTGGTCCAGTACTTAAGAAAGGTATGACTATCGCAGTAGAACCTATGCTTAATCTAGGAACAAGAAAAATCTATATCTTAGATGATGACTGGACAATTATTACAGGTGATAATAAACCATCAGCCCACTTTGAACACACTGTAATAGTAACAGAAGATGGCTGTGAGATATTAACAGGAGGCGATAATATTGAGTAAAGAAGATTTAATTGAAGTAGAAGGAAAAGTAATCGATAATTTACCTCAAGGAAAGTTCAAAGTTGAACTAGATGGAGGACACATCGTAGTGGCCCATGTTTCTGGTAAAATGCGCATGAATAACATACGTATCTTACCAGGTGATACGGTTGTTTTAGCAATGTCACCATATGATCTAACACAAGGGCGTATAGTTTATAATAAGAAATAGGAGTGATGATAAATGAAAGTTAGAGCATCAGTAAAGAAAATTTGCGATAAATGCAAAATAATTAAAAGAAATGGAAAAGTAATGGTTATTTGTGAAAATCCAAAGCACAAACAAAAACAAGGTTAATAGGAGGAAATAAATAATGGCAAGAATTAAAGGTGTAGATATTCCAAATGATAAGAGAATTGAAATATCTCTTACATATATCTACGGTATTGGAAGACAATTATCAAAGAAAATCTTAAAAGATGCTAAAGTAAATTTAGATACTAAAGCAAAAGACTTAACAGATGATGAACTTACTAGAATCAGAAAAGAAGTTGACAAACACTTAGTTGAAGGTGACCTTCGTAGAGAAGTAAATATGAACATCAAAACTAAGATGGAAATTAATTCTTATCAAGGTACTAGACATAAAAAGAATTTACCAGTAAGAGGACAGAGAACTAATAGAAACGCTAGAACTCGTAAAGGTAAAGGAAAAGTAGTAGCTAATAAGAAAAAATAATTAGGAGGAAAGTATGGGAAAATATAATTCAAGAAAAAGAAAAACTAAGAAGAATATTCCTGCTGGAGTTGCACATATACATTGTTCATTTAATAATACAATTGTGACTATTACTGACCTAGAAGGTAATGTAGTATCTTGGGCATCATCTGGTAAACAAGGAGTAAAAGGAAGTAAGAAATCTACTCCATTTGCTGCTGGTATGAGTGCTGAAGCAGCTGGACGTGATGCAGTAGCAGCTGGTATGAAAACAGTTGATGTATTTACTAAAGGTTTAGGAGCAGGAAAAGAAACTGCTGTTAGAAGTTTACAAACTGCTGGATTAGAGATTAAATCAATAACAGATGTAACACCAATTCCACACAATGGTTGTCGTCCACCTAAAAGAAGACGTGGATAATAAAAGGAGGAATTCATATGTTAAAATTTGAAAAACCAGATTATAAAATTAAAGAATATGGCGAAGATAATTTCTATGGTAAATTTGTTTTAGAACCATTAGAGAGAGGTTTTGGAACTACTATTGGTAATGCTCTTAGAAGAGTAATGTTATCAAGTTTACCAGGAGATGCAATTACTTCCGTTAAAATTGATGGAGTTCTTCATGAATTCCAAAAGATGGATGGAGTAGTTGAAGATGTAACTGCTATCGTATTAAACTTAAAAAGTATTGTTATCAAGAATCATGCTAGAGGAACTGATAAAATATTATACTTAAAGAAGAATACTCCTGGAGTAGTAACTGCTGGTGATATTGAAAAAGATGCTGATATTGAAATCTTAAATCCAGACCAAGTTATTTGTACTCTAGTAGAAGGTGGAAAGCTTAACATGGAAATGACTGTATCAGATGGTCGTGGATATGTAGTAGCAGATGAAAATAAGAAATTATTTAAGGATGATAAAACAAAAGTAGGAGCAATTGCTATTGATAGTTTATATTCTCCAATTGAAAGAATTAACTATGAAGTAGAAAATGCTCGTGTTGGACAAAATAATAACTATGATAAACTTACAATGGAAGTTTGGACTAATGGTTCAATCATGCCAGAAGAAGCAATGGCTCTAGGAGCACGTATTCTTATGGAACATTTAGAAGTTGTCACTGACCTTAATTCAATCGCTGATGAAACTGGTCTTATGATTGCTAAGAGTGAAGATCCTATTGTTAAAATGCTTGATACTTCTATCGATGATTTAGATTTCTCTGTAAGAGCATATAACTGCTTAAAGAGAGCTAATATTATGACTTTGAGAGATTTAACTGAAAAGACTGAAACAGAAATGATGAAGATTAGAAATCTTGGTAAGAAATCACTTAAAGAAGTTATTGATAAAGTAAAAGATATGGGTCTTACATTTAAAGATGAAAATTAGTATAGGAGGATAATTATGGCATATAGAAAATTAGGAAGAGAAACTAGACATAGAAGAAGTATGCTTTCTAATATGACAAGAGAACTTATTTCTAAAGAAAGAATTGTTACTACTGAAACAAGAGCTAAAGAAGTAAGAAAAAGCTTTGATAAAATGGTAACTTATGGTAAAAAAGGTACTCTAGTTTCTAGAAGACTTGCTCTAGCATTCTTAGAAAATGATAAGAAAGCTGTAGAGAAAGTATTCGGTGTTTTAGCACCAAGATATAAGGATAGAAATGGTGGTTATACAAGAATAATTAAAATGACTGAAAGAAAAGGAGATAATGCTCTAGAAGTTATTTTAGAATTAGTTTAAGAAAAGGGGTAACAAAAATTTGTTTTTTGTTGCCTTTTTCAATTAACCGGAGGGTTTATTTATGAATATACAATTTAATGACTATGTCAAGCAAAAGATTACTATTGAGTTTGTTAAAGGGCACCCTTTTACTTTAAAAGATGGGTACTTTAATCAAGAACATAATGAAATTTGTGGTGATATGATTATTCTTAATAATGATTATGATAAAATGGGAATAATTACTTTAACTGGTGAAGAGATTATTCCGTGTGAATATGAAAAACTATCAATATATAATGACGATTTATTTATTGCTGGTAAAAATGATAAAGGCCCATTAGGAATAATAAATCACAATAATAAAGTTGTAATACCGTTTGTATATGATGATCTTAATATCTGTAAAAATAATCAAATTAAAGCTAAAAAAGAAGGGTTATTTGGCGTTATTGATAAACAAAATAGAACTGTCATACCATTTGAATATGAAACATTAGATATCTTTGAAGATAATTTGTTTATTGTATCAAAAAAAGAAGGATTATTTGGAATAATTAATGATAAAAATGAAATAATAATTCCATTTGAATATCAGTCACTTGAAGAATGTAATAATGGTTTAATAGCAGCAAAAAAAGATGGCTTATGGGGATTTATCAATAAGAAAAATAAAAGTGTTATTCCATTTAATTATAAAGATAAGGAAACTTTTAATTTTCAAGAAGGTCTTGTTGCATTACAAAATATATATAATTTATGGGGCTTTATTGATGCGAATAATAATAATACTGTTATTCCATTTGTATATGTTAATACTGATGGATTTCATGAAGGATTAGCATATGTCTGTAATGCTGAAAATAAAAAGTATGGAGCAGTTGACAAAAATAATAACATTATTATACCATTCGAGTATGATACTATGTATTCAAGCCCAATACCTGGATTAATAAGTGTCAGTAAGGATAATTTATACTGGGAAATAAATCATAATAATGAAATTGTTATTCCAAAATCAACAGATTCAATGTATATTAGTAGAGAATTAATTAGCGTTTGTAATGAAGATAAATTATGGGGAATATACGATTCGAAAGGAAATCTAAAATTACCATTTAATTATGAAGATATACATCCAATTTCTTGTAATGAAAACCTTTTTATAATAGTTAATAAGGATTATCAAAAAGGAATTATTAGGATTTGCGGAAGTGAAATTATACCTATTACTCCATGTAAATACAATGATTTTTATACTTTTGCAAGCAATTTCAATAGTGATCATCATTTCTTTGTTGTCAGTGAAAATGGAGAATATACTATCATAGATGAAAATGGTAGAGATGTTTTAACATATAAAGATGTCTATTGTTCTGATATAATAATTGAAAAAGAAGTAGTTACTACTATAGAGGCAGATTCCAAGGAAGAATTAGAAAAAAGAAAGAATGAGGTACTTAGTTTGATATCTCAATATAATAGTATAGAAGATAAGAAGCAAGCTATTAAGAAACTAGCTTTAAAAAGGTAATTGAAAATATTTTTATTGAATAATTATATTTGTAAAAACATATAATATAATTGACAAATAGTTATCTTTTATGATAATGTATTGTCAGTGAGTGAGTAGTTCGCTGAGTAACTGAAGGGTGCGAATAATTTGCACCAGCAGGCTTGCCCTGTGAGGACCTTTAGCCAGGGTAAAACTCACTTTTTATTTGTTAATGTGTTCTTTTAATATCCAGGTATTTATACATACTGGATATTTCTTTTTAGAAGGTTATGGAGAAGTGATTCTATCACAACGTGCAAGCGAAGCGGTTAATAAAAATGAAGATTAGAAATCTTGGTAAGAAATCACATAAAGAAGTAAGAAAAATCTTTGATAAAATGGTAACTTATGGTAAAAAAGGTACTCTAGTTTCTAGAAGAACAAGCCCATAGCATTCTTAGAAAATGATAAGAAAGCTGTAGAGAAAGTATTCAGTGTTTTAGCACCAAGATATAAGGATAGAAATGGTGGATATACAAGAATAATTAAAATGACTGAAAGAAAAGGAGATAATGCTCTAGAAGTTATTTTAGAATTAGTTTAAGAAACATATTATTATGTTTCTTTTTTGTTTAACCGCTTCGCTAACGGATTAATAAATTAATCCGCGGAAATACTTCTATTAGAAATATCCGGTACTAATAAGTAACGCTGAATAAATATGGCAAATAAATACTTGCATTTTTTTATCTTTTATGATAATATATTTACTCGTTTAAGGGGGAATATTATGAAACGTGAAGAAGAATGGAATATGATGTATTCATTATTAGAGGAATATAAAAAAGAACATGGAAATGCAGAAGTTCCATTTAGATATGTAACAAAAACCGGTAAACGGCTAGGAGAATGGGTTAATACTCAAAGAGACAACTATAAAAATAATAAATTAGATGAAACCAGAGAGGGAAAACTCAAATTCCTAGATTTTAGGTTTGAAACAATTGATCTTGATGCAAGATGGAATGATTGGTATAATTTATTAGAGGAGTATAAAAAAGAACATGGAAATACAGAAGTTCCAATTACATATGTAACATCAAGTGGTGAAAAATTAGGTAAATGGGTTAATACTCAAAGAAACAACTATAAAAATAATAAATTAGATGAAACCAGAGAGGGAAAACTCAAATTCCTGGATTTTAGACTTGAAACAATTGATCTTGATGCAAGATGGAATGATTGGTATAATTTATTAGTGGAATATAAAAAAGAACATGGAAATACAGAAGTTCCAATTACATATGTAACATCAAGTGGTGAAAAATTAGGTATATGGGTTTATAATCAAAGAAACAACTATAAAAATAATAAATTAGATAAAACCAGAGAGGGAAAACTCAAATTCCTAGATTTTAGATTTTCTGACAAAAATGACGAAATTAAAAAAATATGTTTATTTTACGAAATAGATTATGAAAATAATAAAGCTTCATTAAAAAAGTTAACATATGATGATTTTATAGCAAGATTATATTATTTACTAGATAATTATAAGGATTTAGTAGATGATAATGGTAATTTAAATATTATTTTTGGTATGGATAAAGATACATTATCTGCATATACTGATTTTACTAGTGATGAATTAAAGTCATATTATAATAAAGAATATATGATGAAATTAATAGATAGTTTTTATAAAAGAGTAGAAAATAAAACTCCAATTAAAATTAAAAGAAGGTAATATGTAGAATATACTCATAATAAAAAAAGGAACATTTTAGTATTACAATGCAGGAGTCTGCCAAATTAATTGGATAAGTCACCTAATTCTATGATATGATATGGATCTCGCTTCTTGGATAAAAGGGGGCGAGGCTTTTATATGAAAGAGTTTTATGGTACTGATATCAATAAATTATTTGATACAGTAGTAAAGACTAATAACTATGATTATATCTTCTATTTTACTTTACTAGTTAGTAAAGCAAAACTAAAGCAAATAGGAGATATTCTTGTTAGAGATGCCTTTTATCTAACATTATTTAATGAACTTATTAGTAATCATACTTTTATTAACTATTAAAATAATGGAGAAGTAGTAATAAAAAGAAAATTAAAAAAGAGCACTTATTAATAATAAGTGTTCTTTTAAAAAATACTAATTATTTTTTTCTAATCTTCTAGGATATCTGTTTTCTTTCTTTAAATAATTGTTATGTAAATATGCAAGTACTTTAGTAATTTCTTCTTCTGTTGTATAATTTAAATTAAAATTATTAATTACTCCATCACTTAACATACTTGTACGTATATCATTATAACTAATAATATTAGTTAACTCACAGTTGGCAACAATTTCATAACCTATATTCTTCCAAGGCTCATATTTAAAAGAGTCTCCAATCTTTACCCAACCATATTGTCTATCTATTCCTTTACAAGTATAAAGAATTGCTTTTTTATCAGAAGAAACACTTTCATATATATAGCATTTATCTCGGAATGGTTTAAGATAATCATCTCTACAACAGTATTCAGCACTAGTTTCTCCTATCTTTTTAAAAAATTCTATACCCGTATTGAATTCATCTTTATATTCACATACAAATAAATTTACAGTCTTAATTTTCTTCTCTGGCTCTAATGAAACTTTTTTATCCTCTGGTAATATAGCATTTACTTTTCCGATAAGTTCTTTGACTTCTCTAAGTAGGCTTTCGGTATTTGTATCTGACATCTTAAAATCCCCCTTTCAGAAACGATATATACTATATCATAAAATATTATTATTGTCAAATATAAAAAATTAGCAATTAGTATTGACAATTGCTAAAATAGTGCTATAATGTATTTGTAAGATGAAAGAAGGAATATTAAATGAAAAAGAGAGAATTTAAAACAGAAAGTAAAAGAGTCTTAGATTTAATGATAAATTCTATTTATACCAATAAAGAAATCTTTTTAAGAGAGTTAATATCAAATGCCAGTGATGCTATTGATAAATTATATTTTAAATCTCTTACTGATAAGAGTATTAAGATAGATAAAAATAATTTAGAAATAAGAATAGATATTGATAAAGATAATAGAACTCTTACAGTATCCGATACTGGTTGTGGTATGAATGAAGAAGAATTAGAAAAGAATCTAGGTACTATTGCAGAATCAGGATCACTTAGATTTAAAGAAGAAAATCAGAACCAAGATGACGTAAATATAATAGGTCAGTTTGGAGTAGGCTTCTATTCAGCCTTTATGGTAAGCAAGAAAGTAGTCGTAGAGTCTCATCCATATAATGAAGAAAGTTCTTATGTTTGGGAAAGTGAAGGAGTAGAAGGTTATACTTTATCTAAAGGTAATAAAAAAGAAATTGGTACCACAATTACTTTATATTTAAAAGATGATACTGATGATATAAAATATAGTGATTATTTAGAAGAATATACTATTAGAAATATTATAAAGAAATATTCTGATTATATTAGTTATCCTATTAAAATGTTAGTTACCAATACTAGAAAAAAAGAAGATTCAGATGAATATGAAGAATATAAAGAATTAGAAACATTAAATAGTATGATTCCTTTATGGAAAAAAGATAAGAAAAAGATAACTGAAGAAGACTATAATAACTTCTATACGGATAAATTCTATGATTATGAAAAACCATTAAAAGTAATGCATTTTAATATTGAAGGTAATGTTAATTTTAATGCACTACTTTATATACCAAGTCATGCTCCATATAACTATTATACAAAAGATTATGAAAAAGGTCTGCAACTATATACTAATGGCGTTCTAATCATGGATAAAGCAAGTGAACTTCTACCAGATTATTATAGCTTTATTAAAGGAGTCATTGATACCGAAGATATACCTCTTAATATATCAAGAGAAACATTACAGGATGATAAAAATATCAAACTAATTGCTAAAGCAATTGAAAATAAGATTAAGAAAGAATTACTAGATCTTATGAAAGATAATAGAGAAAAGTATGAAGAGTTTTATAAAGTATTTGGTAATCAGTTAAAGTTTGGTATTTATAATGATTATGGTATTAATAAAGATAAATTAGTAGACTTACTTATGTTCTATTCATCTAAAGATAAAAAACTAATTACTTTAAAAGAATACACAGATAGATTAAAAGAAGAAGATACTCATATTTATTATGCATGTGGTGAGACTATCGATAAAATCGATATGCTTCCTAGGGTCGAAAAAGTAAAAGATAAATATGAAGTATTATATCTAACTGATTACGTTGATGAATTTGCTATCATGACATTAAATGAATATGAAGGAAAGAAATTCATTAATGTATCTAGTGATAAGAATGATATTTCTACTGAAGAAGAAAAAGAAGAAATAAAAAAAGAAAACAATGAATCTAAAGAATTATTAGAATATATGAAAAATATCTTAAAAGACTATGTTAAAGATGTAAAATTCACTAATGAATTAAAGAGTCATCCAGTATGTTTAGTGAGTGTTGGTGAAGTATCTACTTCCATGGAAAAAGTAATTAATGCTATGCCTACTGATGAAAAGATAAGTGCTAGTGAAATTTTAGAAATAAATATTAATCATAAAATAAGTGATAAATTAAAAGAATTATTTAATAATAATAAAGAAGAACTAGATAAATACACAAAGGTTATTTATTATGAAGCAAGACTAATCGAAGGACTTCCTATCGATAATCCAACAGAGTTAAGTAATCTTATGTGTGATATAATGGCAAACAAATAATTAAGAAAGGAAAGTGATTTATATGTTGCCAAGTAGATTATTTTTTGATGATAGTTTCTTTAAAGGAGAAGACAAAATAAAGACTGATGTCTATGAGAAAGAAGGTAAGATCTTCGTCGAGATGGAAGCTCCTGGATACAGTAAAGAAGATGTAAATATCTCTATTGATAAAGGAGAACTTTCTGTTACATTTGAAAAAGATGAGGAAGAAGAAGAAAATAAAAAATATCTTCATAGAGAAAGAAAAGGTTATTCAAGAGTAACAAGAACTTTCTATCTAGGAGATGTATCAGAAGATGAAATAGAAGCAAGTTTTAAAAAAGGTGTCCTACTAATTAGTGCTCCTAAAAAGAAAGAAATTGAAACAAAGAAAACTATTGATATTAAAGACTTCGAATAGAGGTCTTTTCTTTTGTACAATAGTTTTACTAGATAAAATAGTAAAAATGATAAAATCTATACGTAGATAATATACTTTAAATATCAATATTATTCTTGATTTTGTGTAAAATCAGTATAAAATTATTTTTGATTTTGTGCATATACTATTGATTAATACATAAAATAATGATACAATATCGTTAGAAATGGAGAATATATATGAAAAGAAAAATATATGAAAATTTGTTGAAGTGGAAAAATGAAAGCAATGGTAATACATCATTACTAATTGAAGGGGCAAGACGTGTAGGAAAAAGTTATATTGCTGAAGAATTTGCAAAAAACAATTATAAATCTTATATTTTAATTGATTTTTCTAAAGTATCAAAAGAAATAATAGAATTATTCGATAACTATTTAGATAATTTAGATTATTTATTTACATATTTATCAGAATATTATGGTGTAAAATTACATGAAAGAGATTCTATATTTATTTTTGATGAGATACAATTTTGTCCAAGAGCAAGAAGTGCTATTAAGCATTTAGTTGCAGATCATAGATATGATTATATTGAAACAGGTTCTTTAATATCAATTAAAAAGAATGTTAAAGATATTTTAATCCCATCTGAAGAAGAAAAAATAAAAATGTATCCAATGGATTTTGAAGAATTTTTATGGGCAAAAGGGCATGATACATTAATGGATTTTATAAGAAACTGCTATAAAGAGAAAAAATCACTTGGAGAAGCATTGCATCGAAAAACTATGGATTATTTTAAAGAATATCTAATTGTAGGAGGTATGCCACAGGCAGTACTTACTTATAATGAAACAAAAGATTTTGAAAAGGTAGATAAAGTTAAAAGAAATATTTTAAGTTTGTATCGTGAAGATATTAGAAAGCATGCCGATGAGTTAAACCTAAAAGTTGAACAAATCTTTGATATGATTCCATCCCAACTTCAAAAACACGAAAAAAAATTTAATATTTCCTTGTTAGATGAAAATGCCAGATATAGAAATTTTGAGGGGGCTTTTTATTGGTTAAATGATGCTTGTTTAATTAATATTGCATACAATACAACCGAACCTAATATTGGTTTAGGGCAAAGAATAGATTCTAACTCCCTAAAATGTTATATGATGGATACAGGATTATTATTATCAATGACTTTTAATGAAAAATCAATTGTTAGTGAAGAGGTTTATAAGAAAATTTTGTTTGATAAATTATCATTTAATGAAGGAATGATAATTGAAAACATTGTTTCACAAATGCTTGTTACAAATAATCATAAATTATATTTTTTCTCAAGAAACGAAAGAGAAGATTCAAATGAAACAATGGAAATTGATTTTTTGATTTCAAAAAATGAAATAACCTCAAAACATAATATTATTCCCATTGAGGTAAAATCTGGAGAACGTTATACTTTCACTTCTTTAAATAAACTATCAAAAAAATATAAAGAATATTTAGATAAATCAATTATTATTCATACAAAAGATTTAAAAATTGAAGATAATATTATATATTTACCAATATATATGACTCCTTTATTGTAAATATAGAGATTTATCATTATTTATTATAAATAATTTATAT
>DFLL01000019.1 GCA_002375205.1 Caryophanales bacterium UBA3620 | reverse complement strand
GTCCACTTTTTATTGACTTATTCACAAAATTCTAGAAATTTCTCTCTTTTTCTTTACATTCCATAATCTAAATGCTATAATTTATTTATAAAGTAGCAGGGTGATGAGATGGAAGAAAAAAACAAACAAATAATTTCGTATATTGAATATAAAGTTAAAGAATTACAAGCCATGTCGATGTATGTTCCAAAGGAAAATATAGATAAATTAATAAGTGCTTGTGAAAACAGAAAAGAGGATATAAATATAATAAAAACAAGAATAGATACAATTTTTGATAATAGCATTTCCTCTTATAAGAAAGCACTAGAACGAGAAGAATATTCATTTGACGACCTATTAAGTACATATGAAAAAATAGAAAAAATGAATAAAACAAAAATAAAACTATATTTATCTGGTGGAATAGTTCCCTATATATTATTAGATCAGAGAACAGAAAGGAAATATACTGATTTAAACTTACTTTGTAAAAAAGAAGATATGAGAATGATAAGGGAAGTATTTAGAAATAACGATTTATATGATCCAAAGAGAGATAGCTTAACATATACTGTTAATAATATTGATTATGGTTTTGAAGTAATAATAGATAAAGTAAAAGTAAACATATTAGTATTTGAAGAAAAAGAAGAAGGAATAGTTGAATATTATTTCAATAGTAAAACAAAAAACGGTAAAATTAAGAATTTAAATGTTAAGCTAAATGATTATATTGTTCCATATGTTTCATCAGACAACAAAAAATATGTGACTAAATCTTTAGAACTTATAATAGCGGATAAACTATTACTAAACAGAGACAAAGATAAAAAAGACATAGAAAAGATACAAGAATGTAATGGTATAAGTATGGATAAAATAAAAAAAATACCACTTCCTCTTGTTAAAGAAGAACATCTAGTTGGAGATAATCTTGAATTTACCAGTACGATGCCTAGAATAAAATTAGAAATGCCAAAAAAGGATAATGGAGGGTTTATTAATATTGGTACAATTCTTCTATTTATTGCCATAGTAGTATGTTTAATACTAACATTAAAAAAATAATAGACTTGCATAAGTCTATTTTTTATTATAAAATAATTATGTGATTTGTATGGAAGAATTATTAAATAAGTGCATAATGTGCCCAAGAGAGTGCAAGGTAAATAGAAATAATAATGAACTAGGCTTTTGTATGGCTTCAAATAAAATTAAAATAGGAGGATACCATCTTCATCTATGGGAGGAACCAATTATAACAGGAGAAAAAGGTTCTGGCACTATTTTCTTTTCGTACTGTAATTTAAGTTGTATATATTGTCAAAATTATAAAATAAGTAAAGATAATATTGGCGAAGAAATAACAAACCAAAGACTAGCGGATATAATGTTAGAATTACAGGAGAAAGGTGCAAGTAATATAAATCTTGTTACTCCAACACACTATATACCTCAAATAAAAACATCTTTAATATTAGCCAAAGAAAGAGGATTATTTATTCCAATAGTGTATAATACTTCTTGCTATGAAAAAGTAGAAAGCTTAAAGCTACTAGAAGGATTAATAGATATATATCTTCCAGATTTCAAATACTTTGATAATAATCTTGGCAAATATTCCAAAGTAAATAATTATTTTGAAGTAGCGTCTTTAGCATTAGAAGAAATGGTAAGACAAGTAGGAAAACAAGAATACGACGAAAAAGGTAATTTAAAAAAAGGAATTATAGTTAGGCACTTAATTTTACCTAGTCATAGTGAAGATTCAAAAAAAATAATTGAATATTTATATAGAAAATATAAGAATACTATTACTTATAGTATAATGAACCAATATACTCCTATTAAAAAATTAGAATTTAATAATTTAAATAGAAGATTAACAAGTAAAGAGTATGATGATGTAATAAATTTCGCATATGATATTGGAATAAGAAATAGTTTTATGCAGGATAAAGAAAGTCAAGAAAAAAGCTTTATTCCAATATTTAAAGGTGATAATTGGATATAAAAAAGCATAATTGAAATATAAATGAAGATTTTTTCTTGACAATACAACTATTTTTGAGGTATAATACTACTACATTTCGCTCAAAATCTAGGGGGTAGATTGGAATGAAAAATAGTTTTGTAATAGAATATTTAAACGAAAATGAATTTAGAAAAAAAGAACGTTCAGTAAAAAAATATAACATGTTAGCTTATAAGAAATTAGTATTTGACTTTTATCCATCATTTAGAGATGGCAATTTTAAAGGAATAGTAACATCAAAAAATACTAAAGATGGAATTACTAAATATGAATTAAAATTGCCTACTGACAGAATGTTTGCTAAAGTACATGGTGATGTAGTACTACATTATACAGTATACGAAAATCAAAAATTAGTAATGCTTGATACTTTAACACCAGAGGACATTTTAGATGAAGGCCATCAAAAAGAGTTATCAACATACAAAGGTGTTATGGTATCGAAGACTCATTCAGAGAGAGATATGTTTAAAATTAATTTATTGAATATGTTAGATAAATAGAGGAATTTTCTTCTATTTATTTTTGTATTATAAAGAAAATATTGTTAATAATAAAATAGACACGAATAATAAAAAAATAGTAAAAAATGCCAAAATATGATATACTATAATTGGATGTGGTAAAAATGAACAAAAGAAGAAAAAAGAGGAAACTTAAAATAGGAAAGGTATCTATTTTTTTAATTCTGTTAATTATCCTAGTCTTTGGATTATTCTTTATAACTAAAGGGTTAAAGAAAGTGGTAATTCATTCAAAAGATAAATATATATCAGGGACTTCTAGTAGTATAATTACCTATGTACTAGATGATGAAAGTAATTTAAAAGAAACTGATAGTATTATAAGAGGAACAAAAGTAAAGAGTAGTGGTAAGACAATTACCAGAAATGATGTTGTTTATGAAGAAATATCTTATAAAGACAATAAATACTATTTAGTAAAAGGAAGTCTTGCAAGTAATAAAAAAGATGTCGTATTAGAGAAAGAAAAATATGTAAGAACCCCTGTTACCATCTATGAAAATGAAAAAGATACAAAAATAAAGTCTTATGCAAAAAAAGGAAGCAAATTAGATATAATAGGATATGATACTCTTTTAGATGATGGAACTGTTAACATGTATAATATTAATTTTGGAGAAACAAAAGGTTGGGTTTTTTCTAAATATTTAGTAGATAGCGAAGAGAAAGCTATAGAAAATTATAATGAAAATTCTGTCTATGATACTCATAAAGACAGAAAATATGGATCTAGAGAATTACATGGAGGAAGTGCTGCTAATCTAGATTATTTTCCCTATAAAAAAGTAGAATTTAAAGATAATCCAATATTAAAAACAGCCAAAGCCATGTATTTAAATGCTGGGGTTTTATCGAGCATAGATAGTTATTTAAATATAGCAAAAAATAATGGCGTTAATGCTATAGTAGTGGATATAAAAGATGGTGCGCTAGCATATCCATCAGAAGTTGCAAAAGTAACATCTCCAACAGCATATAATACATCAATAAATGATTTAGAAGAATATAAAGACGTTATAAATAAAATTAAAGAAGCTGGAATTTATGCAATAGGAAGAATAGTAGTATTTAATGATGTTCATTACGGAAAAGATCATCCGGATGATTGTATAGAGTCGGGAGCTTCAAGCCAATTATGGCCTTCAGCATTTGCGAGAGGAGCATGGGAGTATAATGTTAATCTTGCTATTGAGGCAGTTAAAACATTTGGTTTTAACGAAATACAATTTGATTATGTAAGATTTCCTGAGCAGGCTTATAAAATGTCTGTTTCTGGTAATACCAATTTTAAAAATACATATGAAGAAGAAAAAGCACAGGCTGTACAAAACTTTTTATATTATGCAACTGATCAAATACATAAAACAGGAGCTTATCTTTCTGTTGATGTATTTGGCGAATGCTCATCTGAATATGTTACTGCCTATGGGCAATATTGGCCCGCTATATCAAATATAGTAGATGTTATTAGTTCAATGCCATACACTGACCATTTTACAAGGGAAGTTGATACATGGTCTAATCCATACAAAACAGTATATAATTGGGCATTGGGAGCTGCTAAAAGACAAACAGAAATACCGACACCTGCTATTGCAAGAACTTGGGTAACTGCTTATAATACACCATTCTGGAATCCAACAGTAACATATGACGCAAGTAAAATATCAACACAGGTAGAAGCACTATATGATGCTGGTCTAACCGGAGGCTTTATTACTTGGAACTCATCATCAAGTTTAGCTAAGTATGAAGAAATAAAATCTGCCTTTGCCAAAAATTATGAATAGGAGATAATAATGAAAACAATTGAAGTTGAAGACAAAAAATATGAAATAATTAAAGATTATAAGAACGCTTTTGATAAAGAAGAATTTATTAGTCACTATACAGATTATTTCTATGACTATGATTATGTAGTAGGAGATATTGCATATGGTAAATTAAGATTAAAAGGATTCTATGATTCAAAGAATAAGAAAGTAAAAAAAATAAATAATTATAATGATGTAGATAAATATATTGAAAATGATTGTGCAGTTGACTGTAAATATTTCATATTAAAAAAAATATAGAAAAGAAGAATATTTCTTTTCTTTTTTTAAAAATAATTAAAAAAAGCAAATCTAAATTATAGATTTGCTTAACTTCTAAATGGTGCCTCGTTGGAGATTCGAACTCCAGACCCTTTGATTAAAAGTCGAAAGCACAAGCCTATAAATAAAGGGATTACAAGAATTTTGTATGCTACCTGTATGCTACTAAATAGGTCATTATGATAATTTGTTTAAAAAAATTATCTAAATTTACAGTGACATCTGTTATATAAATTCATATACTTAATTAACATAATTTTTATAAAAATAATTGAAAGTGTAAATAAAAATTTACTTTTAATTGAAATAATAATTAATATATGATAAGATTAATATGTAGAAAGTAGGAGGAATAAATAAATGGAAAAAAAGAATTGTGTTCTTGGAGTTTTGGTTATTTTGTTAAGTGTAGTTGTTTTAGGATTAACTGGATTTATTGTTTATGATAAGGTGCTAAATAAAGATGCAAAGGAAGAAAACAATAACACAAATGATAATGTTGTGGAAACATTTGATAATATCGTTATAAAAAATTCAGAAATTAAGGAACTATATAATTATGTGCAACCAAGTTTGAAAAGTAATAATGTTTGTTTGGGATATTTCTATCAAAATCCATATAAGAATCATACAATGGATAGCAAAATTTCACTTGTTTTACTTAATTATGCTGAAAAATATGAAAAGACAATAGATGAAAAGTTTTTACAAAAAATATCTGAAAGTGATAGAGAATTGGTAAAAAATAGCAGTGATTATTATGTTGAACCAGATATTGTAAAAGAGGGTTTAAAAATATTATTTAATATAGATATTGACAAGTTTGATAATAAAAATTATGCTCTTTGGCAATATAGAGATGATGCTAATGCTTTTGTTAATGGTTCAGGCGGCGGAAATTATTCGGCTAAAGTTGTTCAACAAGTAATTGACTATAATGAACTAAATGATGAAATTAATTTAACTGTTGTAAAGGCTGAGATATTGTCTTCTCCACAAAATATAATCGGGCCAAGTGGAGAAACAACTAAACCTGCTGGAATATATAGATATGTTAATAATACAAATACATTAGTTATTAGTGATAATATTGAAAATTTTGAATTTAGTAATGATAATATTAGCAAATTTCCACAATTAAAATATGTATTTAAAAAGAATACTAATGGAAAGTATTATGTTAGCGACATTATTAATTTAAATTTTGAAGAAGACTATGAAAAATGTAACTGATTAAATAACCATAAAATTTATCAATAAAAAAGAAAAAAGGGGAGTAGTTAGAAGAGTAGTTGAATAGACTACTTTTTTTGATATAATTTTTTTAATTATTTACCGACTGCCATAGAAAAAATTTGTATGCTACCTGTATGCTACTTGTATGCTACCTGTATGCTACTGAGTTTTTCTTAAACGATTTTATACTGTCTTAAACTGTTTTGTCTAAAATATTACCAAAACTGGAACAGTAAATAAAATAAAAGCAAAGTCTTATAATATAAGACTTTGCTAACTTTTTAAATGGTGCCATAACAATAGATATTTTCGAAAATAATTTTTGTGATATTTTCTTGTGATATTTGTTACTATTTCTTGTGGCATAATTTTATTAGGAAAAATATTAGGAAAATTATTTGTTCAAATATCACATAAATTCTTGCTTGATTGACAAATGAATTACAACTTCTCGCAAAATAATAATATCAGGTTATAGATTCATAGAATTACCTTTTCTTTTTTATATCTTCACAACACCTATCATCTTAAATTTTTTTATAATTTCAAGTTTTATTATTATTTCATTAAGTATTTTGGTGGGAGTAATACCACCTTGCTTGCTTATTATTTATAAAAATATCAAAATTCTTAAACCCTTAATTTTATTTAAATTTGCCCAATTAGCTCACACTCTTATATCTTTAGAGATAAAAGTTTTTCTTTATTAATTTCTTTACTAGATGAAAAATCAAAAATTGGCAAATCTATATTTTGTTTTTCTAAATAAATAACAATATCTTTTAAGAATTGAATTTCTTCTTTTGTTAATTTTTCTTGACAAGTTAATAAATGAGCTAAACTATATTCTAATGCCACAAAGCGTGATATTTCTATTTTCCAATATTGCTGAAATTCACCATCCCATTCACTAGTCCTTAGTGGTATACGGGTATTAATAAAAAAGCGTCTGAATTTTAATTTTTCTCTATCAGCATAATATGGTGAAATTTCATCATCAATTATAACTTTTGGTCTACTTATGAGAAATCTATTTAGTCCTGTATCATAGTTTTCCTTATAAAGACTTATATAATACTTTCCATTAAAATGGTTTCCTTTTTTATTCATTAAATATGAACATTTAATGCCTTCATTTAATATTTGTTTAATAGTTTCTATATCATTGTTTGTTGCGTGAATATACCAATTTGCATTCTTTTTAATATTTTTATCTTCTATTAAATTTAGTATTTCTTTGTTATCCATATTTTCCCCCTGAAATCGTTAGTATTATACTATATCCTTTATATAAATTCAAATAATACTTTTTTCACCAGTATATTAAATAAATAAATAAAAGTCACACCAATTTAGTGCGACGATTTTTTCTAATGGTGCCTCGTTGGAGATTCGAACTCCAGACCCTTTGATTAAAAGTCAAATGCTCTACCGACTGAGCTAACGAAGCAAATAATGATTGGTTGCCTCGGCAAGATTCGAACTTACGAATGCCACAGTCAAAGTGTGGTGCCTTACCGCTTGGCTACGAGGCAATAAAACTAAAAGTGGTGGAGGGACATGGATTTGAACCATGGAACCCGAAGGAACAGATTTACAGTCTGCCGCGTTTGACCACTTCGCTATCCCTCCAAAAAAAATGGTGCCGAAAACAGGAATTGAACCCGTAACCTACTGATTACAAGTCAGTTGCTCTACCAATTGAGCTATTTCGGCATTAAAAATGGTGGGCGATATAGGACTCGAACCTATGACCCCCTGCTTGTAAGGCAGGTGCTCTAACCAACTGAGCTAATCGCCCTTAATTTATCTCGTTGACAAACAATAATATATCATTTATTACCAATGTTTGTCAAGAGATTTATAAAATATTTTTTTTTTTTTACATTTTATCTGTTATTTCTTTGATTTTTTTATTAATCCAAATATCTAGATTATCTTTAAGAGGGGTAAAACCACTCTTTGTTTCGGCCATTCTCTTTAGTTTTGCTCCATCTCTTTTATAGTCAATATCTTTAATACTTAGTTTTAAATGATTATTGTTTTCATCAACATCAACAACTTCAGTATAAATTTTATCTCCAACCTTTAAGTAGTCATTTACATTTTTAACAAAACCATAAGATATTTCAGAAATATGAATAAGTCCTTCATAATCACCGTTCATTGTATTAACAAAAGCACCATATTTTTGCACACCAGTTACTGTTACTTTAATAATATCGTTTTTACTTATTTTTTCCATAATAATTTCCTCACGACTAATATTGTACCAAATTTCAGACAAAAAGTCCATTGTTTTGGGTCTTTAATATAAAAAGTGTGATTTCTATACAAGAATAAATAACAATGATCTGTCGAGAATTGGAAAGTTTATTTTTTAATTTCCTTCAGTATTCTATCAGTATTACTAAAATTTAATTTGGCAATATTCTTTAAAACATCAATTCCATATTTTTGAACTAGTTTAATTCCTACATCTTCAACATAATAGTTTGCACCCTTAGGAAGAAAAATTCCATATTTATTACCAAGTTTATCAATTTCTTTTATAAAAATATATCTACTGATTAAGGAAGAAACTGCTACGGAAAAGCATTTATCTTCTGCTTTAGTAATAAAAGTAATTCCTTTTAAAGGATTAGTGCATTCATTTAAGTGATTATAATAACTTTTTTCTGACTCAAATTGATCAATAACGATATAATCATAAGTATTTCCTTTTACCATTTCGCTAAGAACTTTATTATGTAAAATAGCCTTAATCTTATTCATGTTCATATCTTTACCATATTTTTCGTTATATTCCTTATTGGATAACATAATTGTTTTATATGGTATTTTTTTTATTATTTTTGGAACTATTTTTAATATTTGTTCATCACTTAACTTTTTAGAATCTCTTACTCCTAGTTCCGATAAAAAAGGTATATCTTCCTTTTTTACATAAGAAGCTGTTACAACAATTGGACCATAATAATCTCCAGTACCAACTTCATCTGATCCAACAGACGATATATCAACTGGAATAGATATTTCTTCAATTTTATCTTCTTTTTCTTCTTTATCAATAAAATACTCTAAATCTTCTTTGTTTTTACCAATATTTTCCCACATATCGGCCTCAATATCCGCTGAAACTCCCTGAAACATAGCTTTACCAGATTCATATAAAGTCACAATTGTATCACCCGTATCAGCTTGAAAAATAGCATAGGGGGGAGTTTTATCCCGCTTTGTAGCTTCGTAAAATTCATTCATTAATTTTTTTGTCTCATTACCTACTCGTATTACTTTAGTAATAGTTTTTTTCATACTGTCCACCTCTATCTTTATTTTAGCATATTATTTTGTTTAATCAATACATTTAAGATTTAGTTGTCATGTATTTTACATATATTTTCTTGTATTTTGTTATTATTTAATATATAATATTTTTGGGAGGTTTAATGGTATGAAGAGCAGTATTATCAAAGTTAGAGATTTGACCTTTAAGTATAATGATAAGAAGATATTTGATAACCTAAATTTAGATATATATGAAGGAAGCTTCATAACTATATTTGGAAGAAATGCTTCTGGAAAAACGACTCTTGCAAAACTTCTTATAGGATTATATCGCGGAGAAGGATACATAAATATTGATGGATATTTACTAGGAGACTATTTTAAAGATAAAATAGGAAGAAACTTTAGCTTTTGTCTAGATGAAAAGAATCCTTTCGATACTGTAAGTGATTCACTTGCTTTTTCACTAGAAAGTTTACAATATACCAAAAAGGAGATAGAAATATTAATTAAGAAATATTCCCAAATATTTAAAATAGAAAACATTTTAGATAAGTTGATTGATGAAATATCTACTTCAGACAAAATAAAAGTTAATATTGCCTCACTACTCATTCATAAACCTAAAATAATTCTTCTTGATAATGTTTTGTGCAAATTAAACTATAATGATAAAAAACTAGTTATTAAAATACTAAAAGATTTTCAAAAAGAAAATAAATTAACTATTATATTAATTACAAATGATATTCAAGATACTCTTCTTTCAGATAGAATAATAGTTTTAGACAATGGAAAAATTCTTTTGGATGATACTCCTAAAAATATATATCAGGATGATACTGTGGAGAAAATGGGATTTGAACTACCTTTTATTGTTAAACTATCACATAATCTTATTTTATATAATTTACTCGATAAAGTATACTTAACTGATAAGGGGGTCTTGGATAAATTATGGCCTTAGAATTAAAAAATGTTACCTATGAAAATATTATAAAAAAATTTGATTACGTTTTTGATGAGGGTAATATTTATGCTATATTATCGTCTAGTGAAAAAGAAAGAGAAGTTCTAGGAAAAATAATAGGAGGACTAATAAATAAATATGATGGCAAAGTAAAATCTATCGCTAGAATTGGATATGTATATAGTAATCCTGATGATATGTTTATATGTGGTACAGTAAATGAAGAATTAGCCCTTTGCTTAAATAATAGTAATTATAAAGATGAAACAAAAAATAAAAAGATTTCTGATGTATTAAAGATGCTGGGGTTAGATGATAATATTAAGAATGTTAATCCTCTGAATATATCATCTAGTGAAAAAAGATTACTATCAATTGCCATATCACTCATCACTAATCCTAAAATTTTAGTACTAAACGAACCAGAATTATATTTAGATGATTGGCACAAAAGAAATTTGATTAAAATATTAAAAAAGATATCTAAGAGATATAATAAGACAATAATTATTTTAACTAATAATGTACTATTTAGTTATGAAGTATGTGATAATTTTATTCTACTAAATAAAGGTGAAATAATTAAATCAGAAGGAAAGAAAGAATTATTAAATATAGATAAAGAATTAGAAATGTCTTCTTTAAAATTACCCGAAATACTTAATTTTATAAATTGTGCTTCTAAAAAGAATATATGTTTGAACAAAACATATGACATAAAAGAACTAATGAAGGATATTTATAGAAATGTTAACTGATGTAGTTATAGGAAAGTATATAGTCAGTAATTCAGAAGTACATAAATTAAATCCTACTTTTAAAATATTATCATTAATAATAATGCTTATAAGTACACTATTTATTAATAGCTATGAAGATATTATAATGCTATTTAGTTATTTATTTTTATCACTAGTATGTAGTGGAATTGGTTTAAAAGTATATTTAAAAGAGTTTTTAAAATTTAAAGTGATTTTTCTAATAATTGTTATAATTAATATTATAACCTATAATACAATTGAAATTATATTATCTGATATATTAAGGTTAATCTTTATAATATTATATACATCTTTATTTACTCATACAACAACTTTTAATGAATTATTGTATGGAATAGAGATGATAGTGGATCCTCTTGAAATAAAAAGAAATCGTATTGTTATCTTATATATTTGTTTGATAACTAGGTTTCCAAGAGTATTTAAGAAAAAAATAGATAAAACATTTAAAATTTTATATGAGAGAAGAATAAATAATGAAAAAAAATTACACAAAAAAATATATTATTATAAAAAATCTATAACGAAATCGTTTAATATGTCAGTAGAAGAGTTAAATGATATGGTCTATATTATGAAAGCAAGATTATATGGTTATGGAAAGTCAAGAACTAATTATCGATTAAAAAAGTTTGGTATAAAAGAAGGTTTACTTCTTGTACTTAATATAATCATATTATTTATAGTTATATTTTATTAAATGGAGGTAGTAGTAAAATGAGATATTTAATAACTGTATCTTATGATGGAACAAATTTTAAGGGCTATCAAAAGCAACCACGAGAAAGAACAATTCAAGGTGAATTAGAGAAGGCACTTAAAGTAATAAATGGTGGGGAAAAAGTAGATGTTCATGCTTCTGGAAGAACTGATGCCGGGGTACATGCTATAGCTCAAAGAATTCACTTTGATTTAGAAAAAAAGATTCCGTTAGAAAAAATATGTAAAGGACTAAATTCTTTACTCCCAGAGGATATATTTGTAAGAAACTGTGCCGAAGTCTCAGAGGATTTTCACGCTAGATTTTCTGCAATTGGAAAAGAATATATATATAAGCTTAATATGGGAGAGTATAATCCCTTAGAAAGAAAATATGTTTATCAGTATAATCAAAAGTTGGATGTTGTAGAAATGGAAAGAGCAATGAAGTATCTAGAAGGAGAACACAACTTTAAATCGTTCACAAAAGTTGATGAAGAAAAAGAAGATTATGTTAGAACTATATCGCAAACTAATTTAATAAGAGACCCTAAAAACTTAAATAAAATAACCTTCATTTTTGTCGGCACCGGTTTTTTGAGGTACATGGTAAGAAATATTGTTGGAACTCTTATAATGGTAGGAGAGGGCAAATTAAAAAGTGAAGAAATAATTGATATTTTAAAAAAACAGGACCGTAAAGCAGCGGGTAAGACTGCCGCCCCCGAAGGATTATATTTAAAAAATGTTTTTTATTAATTTACAATAATTAATATTTATATTATAATTAAAAAAAGGAAGTGTTAATAATGGGAAGAGAGTTAAGAAGAAAAGAAGCAAAAAGAACAGGAAAAAATGTTAAGGAAGCACAAAAATTAAGCCAAGATAAACCAATATCTACAAGAAATTTTATAATAATAATAATAGCCTTAATCATATTATTAGTTATTACCTATGTACTTACTGGAATTTTTGCTACTAAAGATATAAAATGGTTTAGTAAAAAGACAAATGAGGAAGAAACTAATAATATAGTTAAAAATAGAATATTAGCTAGTGAGTCACTAAAACAATTAGATGAAAATTACTATGTATATTACTATGATACAACAAAAGAAGATTATGAAATAACAAATATTGTTGATGGATTATCTGATCCTGTTTATAAAGTTGATTTACATGATGACTTTAATTCAAACTTTATAGGAGAATCTTCTGGAATAGTAGATACAATAGATGACTTAAGAGTAAACAATCCGACTGTTATAAAAGTATCATCAGAAAAAATTACTGCATTTTATACTGCAGAAGAGATAAAGGAATTGCTTAAATAATATTTGAGGGGTAGTATGCAAAAAAGAAAATTATATCTAGATTGTGATGGAGTTATTTTAGATACTATAAGAAAATCGTATGAAATAATTGAAAATCAGAATTTAACTACTAGAGATGAGATAAAATTTTTTTATGAAAAAATAAATTGGAATGAGTTGATTATAAAATCAGGGGAAATAGACCATTCAATATCAAAAATAAGAAAACTAAGTAATTTTTTTGATATTGAAATACTTACTCATGTACACTCAGAAGTAGAAGCAAAAGCAAAATTTGATTATTTTGCCAAAGAGTTACCAGGTATTAATGTGATCTCTGTACCAAAATCAATTGATAAGTGTGATATGGTTGATCCTAATGGTGCCATACTTGTAGATGATTTCATTACTAATTTAGAAAAATGGAAGAAAAAAGGTGGAATACCTATTAAATTTTCTGATTCTGGTAAAAAGTGTGATTTTACTACAATTACTGACTTAACGCAATTATTAGAAATAGATTTTGCCATAAAGTTAAAGTAAGATAATTAGATAGACATCTTTTTATCTTTTTTCTTTTTTATCTATTGAAAAAGATTTAAATATTTGATATCATATTAATAGTAGAAGGGTGAGTCTAATGGAAGCAAAAGAAAAAAAAGGTTTTTTGCTAATGATATATATATTTAGCATTATAATAATGTTATTTGGTATTACCTTTTCCTATTTTACAGCGAGAACTAGATCAAAAAATAATGCTTTAGATGTTAAGTCAGGTCGCCTTAGTTTAGGACTTGAAGTTGCGTCGAAGTATACAGGATATAGTTTAATACCACTTAATGATTCTGATGTAATGAAAGCATATCATAATAAGTGCCTTGATGATAATGGAATGGGAGCTTGCTCTGCATATGATATAATCGTAACGAATGATTCTGCTAGACAAGATGTAGTGGGTAGTATTAATTTTGATATTGAACATATTTCTAATTTAAGTTATTTAGTTTTAGATGAAGAAGAAAATGTTTATCAAAATATAACTAAAATAGAAAAAAGTACCAATAATATGCCCTTAGGAAGTAATTTTATATTAGAGAGTGCCTTGGAAACTGGTATTCCTACTAAGAAAAAATTCATTTTAATAATATGGCTTAGCAATTTTGATTATAACCAAGCAGAAGATAGAGGTGGAAATTTTACTGCATCAATTTCATACAATTCTATTTATGGTCAAAAGTTATCATCAACTGTATCAGGAACTGAAAAGGGGGATAACTAATTATGAATAAAAAATTAGAATTATCTATTTTTATCGTAATAGGTATTATAGTGGTTACCTTATTAGGTACAACATTTGCTTATTTCTTTGCTAGAACTTCAAATAGTGGTAACACTATTACAGGGCAAACATATAATTTTGGAGCAAGTATAAATTCGACAACTATCTATAGAGCTACTAATTTAGTACCATTAAAAAATACTTTAGTTTCTACTGCAATTAGTAAAGAAACAAATAAATGTATTGATAAAAATAATAGAGATGTATGTTCATTGTATAGTGTAACTTTATCCAATAGTGGAGAGACAGTTATATTAACACCATACATAACAACTACTAATAGCACTTATACTACTTATGATTTAAAGTGCCAATTATATAATAATAATTTTGAAGCTGTAAGTGATATAATAACACTTCCAAAAACAACAGATGAAAAAGCATATATAACAAATAGTAGTAATAATATTAACATTTCTTTATCTAGTACGAATCAAACATACTATTTAGTTGTATGGCTTACTGATACTTTATCTTCGCAAACAGAAGATTATAGTAAAACTTATAGTGGAACCATAACTTTTGATGCTGGTAATAGTGGACAATTATATGTAGACTTTACCGCATAGAAGGTAATAATAAAAAATATAATATACTGTAACAAAAAAAGGTTGACAGTATATTTTTTTTGTATTATAATACTAACAGAAAGCGAGGTAATATATAATGGCAGTAAAACTTAGACTTAAAAGAATGGGAGCAAAGAAAGCACCTTTTTATCGTGTTGTAGTAGCAGATTCACGTAGTCCTAGAGATGGAAGATTTATAGATACAGTGGGTACTTATAATCCACTAACTACTCCAGCTGAAGTTAAAATAGATGAAGAAAAAGCGATTAAATGGCTTAATAATGGAGCTATCCCTACTGATACAGTTAAAAATTTATTTAGTAAAGCAGGAATTATGGAGAAATACCATAATTCAAAGCAAGGTAAGTAATGAATAACTTAATTAGTTTAACAGAATTAATCGTTAAAGGACTTGTTAGTGATAGCGATAGTGTATCAGTAAAAGAATTTGATTCGGATGATGAAAATACTTTATTAATTGAAGTTATGGTATCAAAGGATGATGTAGCTAAAGTAATAGGTCATAGTGGTAAAACTATTAATGCTATTAGAACTATTCTGCAAGCAGCTTCTTTTGGTGAAGATAATAAATTAGTAAAGATAAATGTTGATTCTTATTAATAGAGAGTATTTACTACTTTCTATTTTTATTAACCGCTTCGCTAACGAATTAACAAGTTAATCCGCGGATAATCTAGTACAAGATGAATCATTTATAAGAATTTAATATATAAAATAAAGGAGATTTTTTCATGGAAGAATATTTAAAAAGACTACTATCTAAAGCTAATCATTCGTTATTTTTTGAATTAACTAAAGAAGAATTAGATAAAATAGAATTATTATTAGATAATCCTTCTGATAAATATATAGATATATGTATTAATTTTAATGATTTAGATAAAATATTACCATTAATAGAAAATAATCGTGATAGTGGCTATCTAGATGATATATATAGAGTATATTTATTTTATTCAATTCTAAGTAATAAAAAATTAGAAAAATATTTAAGCAATAGTATAAAAAAAGAATTATCATTTGCTGAAGAATACTTATTTAATAGCAAAGGATTAGATACATATATATCATTAGATAATTATGACTTAGAAAAAATAAATAGAAAAATACGTAGTGATAATTTGGAATTAAGACTACATTTTATGGTTGATAATTTAAAGAATGAAAAAAAACTACAAGAACATATTAATGTAATAATAGGAAATAGAGTTATTAATGTATCATGTTATACTCAAGAAGATAGTTTAATAACAGATAGTATTTTTAATGACTATCATATAATTGAATATAGGCATGATTATAATACACCTAATATTAATGAATATAGAAATACATATAAGAAAGTATTAAAAATGTAAAGAATACAATAATTAAGTATTCTTTTTTTTTAATTAAAATGCATATTGTAAAAATATAATTATTATGATAGACTAAAATTAAGAAAGAAGGAATAAAGTATATATATTTCTATAATTGAATATAAATATATAAAAAAAATGAAAGGGTTGTGCTGCGATTTGACAAGAAGAAAGAAAAATGATAAAATAAAAGCCATCAAAGGGGGGATTTAGAATGGAAATGATGCAATATAGACCTTGGAAAAAGGAAGAAGTTAAATCAATAATAAGTAGTTCTAATGAAAAATTACCAATACTAGATATTCAGTTAGGAGGAGCATGTAATTTACATTGTATTTACTGTGATACTCCAAAATATGGATTTCCATGTTCAGTTAATTTATCTGCTATTGAAAAATTAATGAAAGATGGAGATGTAAAATGGGTGTACGTTTGCGGACTTGGTGAGCCAACAGCTCCTGCCAATTTACGTCATTTAAAACAAATTCTTGAATGGTGTAAAGAGAAAAAAATAGGATTATCTATGTTTAGTAATGTATTAAATCTTGATGATGAATTATTAGAATATATTGATAATGATACACTACATATTTTATTTAAACTAGATAGTTTTAAAGCTGATAGAATGGCATATTTATTTGGAACAACTATTGATAAAGCTCAAAAAATGAAAAGAAACTATGCAAAATTGTTAGAGGTTACTCATGCAAAGAATGGTGTTACAAATTTAGGCGCTTCAATAGTTCCAACAAGTGTAAACTATGATGAAATGACATCATTAATAAATTGGTGTATGAATCATGGAGTCTTCCCATTAATAGGGCAACTTGAGGATGCGGGTAGCTGTTCTAAAATTTATCAAGAGTTAGAAGTAAAAGAAGAAGATTTGATGAAATTTAGAAATTATTTATCTGATAATTTTGGTGTAAATTATGAGATGCCAATATGTCCTGCTACTATTTCAGGAATACACATAACTAATACAAACAATATTATATTGGATGAGAAGACAGGATTGTCTTGCCCATGGTTTTGGCTTGGCGAACCTAAAATTAAAGCTATTGGTAATATAAATGATATGAGTTATGATGAAATAGTAAAGAAAATATTAGAATATAGAAATTCAAAATTTAATGATGTCGTTGATATGGAAAAACATATTGAACTATATCCATTTGGTGGATGTGGTGGTAATGTTAAACAATTACTAAGAACCTATATTGATGCTTCTAAAAGAAGATAAATTAAGAAAAGCGAGGAGAGTTAATATGAAAACAATTGAATTTATGGGTGATCCTATGTTACAATTTGAAGAAATAAAAAATGTGAATAATTATATTTTTTATTTAAATCAAGAATCTATGGATGAAATTAATTCATATTCTTGCATAGTAATAGATAATATTCCTGAATTTTTTTCGAATTTAGATTTAAATCATGTTTTGTTTGCAAAAGGGGGAATTGATGAAAACGGAGATCCATTTCCAGATACTTTTATAGGAATTAAAACAATGAAAAATGCCGAGAACCTTTATAAAATATCTGGAATATATGCTTCTGATTTTTGCTATGTTGCTCCTGACAGCGGGGAAGAAATTCTCTTAAAAAAGAGAAATATGAAAAAAAGACAATGTTAACATTTTATGACATTGTTTTTTTATTATACATATAACAAAATAAATAACATATAAAGTTGAAAGATAGATAAAAGGTGAAGAATATTATATAATTTAAGTTAATGGGAATTGAAATATAATTAAATATAAAAAATAGCAAACAATCTAAGTAGGCATATTACTAAGATTTTTTAAATACCTTGATTTTTTATGTTTTATTTCGTATAATTAATAAGGAGGTAATAAACTTGAGTAAAATAAAAAGTATATATGCAAGAGAAATATTAGATTCAAGAGGAAATCCTACTGTTGAAGTAGAATTAGAATTAGAATCTGGAATAAAAAGTATGGCTTCGGTACCAAGTGGTGCATCTACTGGTAAAAGAGAAGCTTTAGAATTAAGAGATAATGATAAAAATAGATATCATGGTAAAGGAGTACTAAAAGCAGTTAGCAATGTTAATAATATCATTAATCCGTTATTAATTGGCCTTGAAGTAAAAGAACAAAGAAAAATAGATAATATTATGATTGAAAAAGATGGTACCGAAAATAAAGAATTGCTAGGGGCTAATGCAATATTAGGAGTATCACTAGCGGTACTTAAAGCCGCTGCTTTAGAAAATAATAAAGAACTATATGAATACTTAGGAACTAATTATTCTATGCCTAGATGTATGATGAATATCTTAAATGGTGGAGCACATGCTAGTAATGGACTAGATTTCCAAGAGTTTATGATAGTACCTAATAAAGAAGAGTACAGAGAAAATTTAAGAATGGGTAGCGAAATATTTAACACTTTAAAAAGTGTTTTAAAAGAAAAAAATCTTCTATGTGGTGTAGGAGATGAAGGGGGATTTGCTCCAAATATAAATAGTGCCAGAGAAGCTTTAGAATTAATAAAAGAATCTGTAGAAAAAACTGGGTATAAATTTGGAATAGATGTAAATATAGCACTTGATGTAGCAGCATCTGAGTTTTATAATAATGGATTATATCATCTAGAAGGTAAAGATATAACGAGTAATGAGTTAGTAGAATATTATAAAGAATTAATAAGAGATTATCCTATTATATCAATCGAAGATGGCATTGCTGAAGATGATTATGAAGGATGGAAACTACTTACTAAAGAATTAAATAGTATTCAGTTAGTTGGTGATGATTTATTTGTAACTAATAAAAAATTATTACAAATGGGAATAGATATGGGAATAGCTAATGCAATATTAATCAAACTAAATCAAATAGGAACTGTTACAGAAACATTAGATACTATAAAATTAGCTAAAGATAACAATTACAATACAATTATTTCACATAGAAGTGGAGAAACAGACGACTCATATATAGCGGATTTTGCTGTTGGACTAAATGCAGGTCAACTTAAAACTGGATCTTTATCTCGAGGGGAAAGAACATCTAAATATAATAGATTACTTAGAATAGAGGAGAAGTTATGAAAAAAATATTATTAATTATACCAATATTACTTTTGCTATTCGGTTGTTCAAATAAAGTAGAAGACAATAAATTTGCTTACATTGAATATAAAAATAATTTAGAAAAACAAGAAGAATTTATGGATAATGATGGCTTGGGCTTTAATACTTTTTTTAATATTGACAGAGATGGTGATACAGTTAATTATAGTCTTACTATTAATAATCCAAAAATAAATATGCATAACGTTAAAGCATTATTAATTCATAACTATAATAATAATGATATATATCCATCTATTGGAATCTTTGACGAACCAAAAGAATTGTTAGAGAGTAGTAATGATAATATTAAGTTAGAGGGTTCCATATTAAGTTCTGATGATTTAAGTGACATAAACTTTAAATTATATCTAGAATATACTAACGATGAAGAAGTAAAAGAAGAAATATATTATGAAGTACAAAGAGGATAACAAAATGTGACAAAAGTATATATCAAATAGTTATATACTTTTTTTTGGTGATAATATGAAAGTAAAAATAATCGATGAGGGACATGAAAGTGATTTAGAAAAAGAAGTAAATAAATTTATTAAAGAAAATGATATAGAGATTATTGATATAAAACTATCTACATCATGTTCTATTTATTCAGAGGAACAAATATATTGTTTTACAGCAATGATAGTATATAAAGAAAATGTAAACTAATAATCTTTTTCTTTATAATAAGTAAAAATTGTGTTATGATAGAATTGGAAGTGATAAAAAGTGCGTACTAAAAAAATATTTTTAAATATGATTGCAGATATTATTCCTTATCTTTTAATAGGAGTAATAGGTTTAGTAAAGATGAATGCTTTGATAAACTATATAGGAGATGTAGGAAATGGCTACTATCAGACAATAAACCAGATAATATCGTATGTCTTTTTAGCCCAAATGGGTTTTGCTGAAGCAGTTATATATAGTTTATATAAACCATTTGCTGAAAAAAATAAAGATGATATTAATGCTATTTATGGTGGCGCAAGAAAAGTATTTAAGATAATAGGACTAATTATACTTGGAATTATTTTCTTAGTAACATTAGGATTATATTTATTCTATCATTTTGAAGAAGGATATAAGAATTCTTCGTTAATATGTTTCTTTATTATATCTACATCATATCTAATAGCATATTTTGGAAGAGGTCAAACATATTCAGCTGTACTATCTGCTGCTCAAGAAAAATATGTTTACTCACTTATTTTTAACAGTGTAAAATTACTATGTGATATTTTAATAATAGTGGTAACCATAAAATTTAGAACATTAGAATCAATTGCTATTGTAATACTTAGTATGAAGATACTAGAAGAAATAATATGCCGAATAGTAGTTAAAAAGAAGTATCCTGATCTACATGAAATAGCAAGAAAAGATACATCCATGGTAAAAATGACAAAAGATTTAGCTTGGTCACAAATAGGATATTTAGTCTTAAATAATGTTGATGCCTTACTCTTAATGGCATTTAATGGACCGATAATGGTAAGCATATATACAACATATAACTATATTCTAAGATTTTTAGGAGAAGTAGCTTCTCGTGTGGAAATATCCAGTGTATATTCATTTGGAAATGTTTTTGCTAAAAAAGAAGATAAATTAGTTAAACCACTATATAGAGAATTCTTAATGTTGTTTGTTCTTATAGCTTTTAGTATGTGCTTAACATTCATGATAGGTATTAGAGGATTTGTATCATTATGGGTAGGAAAAGATAATTATATATTGAGTTATCTAACTATATTCTTATTTACAACAACCTTATTTTTAAATATCTTATATAATCCCCTAGTGGCTCTTATTAATGCTGATGGATTATTCAAAGATAATAAAAGACATATCTTTACATGCGCTGTTATTAATGTAGTACTATCAATTATATTAATTCAGTTCATTGGTATAAATGGAATACTATTAGGTACTGCTATTGCATTTCTTGCAAATATCTTCTTAAAATCTAGAACAGTCACCCTAAAAATATTTAAAGATAAGAATTTATTAAATACTTTAAAAGATTTCATTATTGTAATAATTATATATATATTATTATCAATTGCTTTATTACCAGTAGAACATTACTTTTTAATCACTAGTACAAGTATTATTACTACTGTTATCAAGTTAGGTATAATATTCATTCTAATAATAGGACTAACATCATCTATATTATATTTTATAAGTGATGATGCTAAAAATCTATTTAAAAGAATTATTAATATGATTAAAAGAAAACTTAAAAGTGCATAAGATTTCTTTTAATATTATTGTATTATTAAAAGATTGATAAAAATAAATGGTTTTGATATAATATTCTTGAAAGAAAAAAATAATATGAAGTAAGGTGGTAGTATGTTTTATGTATGGTTAATTATTGCAATAGTACTTGGAGTAGTTGAAGTAGTAACAGTTAATTTAGTAAGTATTTGGTTTGTTATAAGTAGTATCTTAGCTATGGTAGTATCAATGTTTACCGATAATTTATATATCCAGATAGGAGTATTTGTAATAATAGGAATATTACTTATGCCTATAAGTAAAAAGATATATAACAAGATAAAAAAGAATAATGTAAGTACTAATATAGACCGAATAATCGGAATGAAAGGAATTGTTACGGAAGATATTACTAAAGATGCTATTGGAGAAGTAAAAGTTGATGGAAAAAGATGGTCTGCTTACTCAAATGATAGTATTAATAAAGGAGAAGTAGTTAAAGTAGTAAAAATTAATAGTGTAAAATTATATGTTGAAAGGATAAGTGATTAATTATGGAATATGGAATTTTAATTGGAATTTTAGTGTTTGTTGTATTATTTATAATACCGTGTATAAAAGTAGTACCTCAAGCTAAAGCCTATGTTATTGAAAGATTAGGAAGTTACATGACTACTTGGTCAAATGGATTACATTTTAAAGTACCTTTTATTGATAGAATATCAAATAAAGTTTCTTTAAAAGAAATTGTTAAAGATTTTGCCCCACAACCAGTTATTACAAAAGATAATGTTACAATGCAAATAGATACTGTTGTTTATTTCCAAATAACAGATGCAAAACTATACACTTATGGAATAGAAGATCCCATTAATGCTATTGAAAATTTAACCGCTACTACTTTAAGAAATATTATTGGTGAGTTAGAATTAGACCAAACATTAACATCTCGTGATATCATTAACGCTAAAATGAGAAGTATCCTAGATGAAGCAACAGACCCTTGGGGAATAAAAGTAAATAGGGTTGAAGTAAAAAATATTTTACCTCCAAGAGATATCCAAGAAGCTATGGAAAAGCAAATGCGTGCAGAACGTGAAAGAAGAGAAAAAATACTTCAAGCAGAAGGAGAAAAAAAATCTAGTATTTTAATTGCTGAAGGAGAAAAAGAATCTGCTATATTAAAAGCTGAAGCACATAAGGAAGCTCAAATAAAAATGGCTGAAGGTGAAGCTGAAGCCCTACTTAAAATGAAACAAGCTGAAGCTGATGGTATTAGACTATTAAAAGAAGCTAGGGCTGATTCTTCAGTACTTACTCTAAAGAGTTATGAGGCTTTAGAAAAAGTAGCCAATGGTCAATCAACTAAAATAATTGTTCCTGCTAATTTACAAGGTGTAGCATCTTTTGGAACCGTTATTAATGAAATGATAGAAAAAAAGAAATAATTATTTTTCAATAAATATTTCTTTTTTTATTTTGATATCATAATTAGCTAATAAGTCTAAAATCTCTTTAGTTACATATGCATTATAAGTAATATCATTGTCAAATGTTTTATTAATAATTTTACTATTATTTAGTAGATAATCAATATTTTTAATATCATTATAATTAAATGTAATATCTATTTCATATCCTTTAACTAGTTCGATAATATTATCATTCTTAATAACTTCTCTAGATACCTTAGCATATGCTCTCGTAAGAGGACCTGCCCCCAGTTTAATACCACCAAAATAACGAACTACAATTATTAAAGTATAATTTAAATTATTATTTTGAATTTGTTTAAGAATAGGACTTCCTGCAGTACCACTAGGTTCTCCATCATCATTCATTCTAATATCATTATCTACAATATATCCGTAGCAGTAGTGACTTGCTCCCACATATTCCTTTTTTATTTTATCTAAATAAAAATTAACTTCATCTTTACTATAAACTCTAAATATTAATGAAATAAATTTAGAGTTTTTTTCTATATATTCATATTTATCATTATTCTTAATACTAAACATATAACTCACCAACATCATTTTACTATATAAAAAATAAAAAATCAAATATAATCACTTGACTACAAACAAATTAATGATTATAATAAATAATTACAAAATAGAGAACGGAAAGGAGAAAAGTGAAAAAAGTTATATTAGTTTTAATAGGTATTTCCATCCTATTAGGAGGAACTATCTTTGTTTTATACAAAAACAATAAAGAATCAAATGAAGAAACCGTTGATATTTTTAAAGAGAAAGAAGAAAAGAAAGAAGAAGAACTACCTATAGAAGAAAAGAAAAAAGAAGTATCTACTGTAATTGTGGATATTAAAGGAAATGTGAATAATCCTGGTGTATATGAAGTTGAAAACGGTAAAAGAGTTAATGATGTTATAAACATGGCAGGTGGTTTAACCGAAACCGCAGATACATCTAATATAAATCTAGCTAAAATAGTAACTGACGAAATGACTATCGTTATTTATTCCAAAGAAGAAGTATTAGAAAAATATAAATCTGAAGTATGCATTTGTGATTGCCCTTATATAACAAATGATGCTTGTATAAATGAATCATCCAATGAAGATAATACATCAAGTTTAGTAAATATAAATACTGCTAGTATTGAAGAGTTGATGACCTTACAAGGTCTTGGAGAAGCTAAAGCTAAATCAATAATCGAATATCGTACTAAAAATGGTAACTTTACTAGTATCGATAGTATTAAAGAAGTATCCGGAATAGGAGAAGCTATCTTTGAGAAGATTAAAGATTATATTACAGTCTAAATATATATTTAAAATATTAGCTTTAACGCTTCTTCTTTTTTCTTATTTATATACTAGTTACTATCCTTTTAAATCTAAATATAGTGAAAAAGATAATACCTTTATTGGCACAGTAAAATCATATAAAATAAAAGATAATAATCTTATTATTAATTTAAAAGCTAAAGAAGAAATAATTATCTATTATAATTATGAATCATTAGTATTTAATAGTTTAAATATCGGAGACAAATTAAAAGTAACAGGTACTATCTTTAAACCAAAATCTAGTACTAACTTTAATACTTTTGATTATCAAAAATATCTCTATCATAAAAAAATCTATTATATAGTAAAGGCAGATAAAGTTGACAAATTAGAAAACAATAAAAAAATTATAAATACTATTAAAAATATTATTAATAATAAAATAAAGAATTATAAATCAAAAGATTATATAAGTACTCTATTGTTAGGCAATAATACACTAGATAACGATATTAAAAATAATTACAGAACACTTGGAATATCCCATTTATTTAGTGCCTCAGGTATGCATATTAATCTAATAATAAGTATTTTATATTATTATCTAAATAAAGTTTCTTATAATAAAAGACTAAAATATATCATAAGTGATATCTTTCTATTATTATATTTAATAATATCTTTTTCATCATCTTTACTTCGTAGTACTATTACATATATTCTACTAACTATAAATGATATCTTTAATCTAAATATTAAAAAGATAGATATATTACTACTAACACTATCTATTTGTCTAATCATTAACCATTTTATCATTTATGATATAGGATTTATTTATTCATATATAATATCTTTCTTTTTAAGTATCTTCTATATCAAAAGTAATAAGAAGGTAGTAAATATATCCTATATCGCAGTAGTAGCATTCTTAGTATCAATGCCCATTACTATCTACATATCATATGAAATAAATATTTTAAGTATCATTATAAATATCTTATTAACACCAATACTATCCATAATATTATTACCCCTTAGTATCTTATCATTATTTATACCAATATTAGATGACTTATTATATTTAATAACAAATATCTTAGAAAAAATATCAGTATATTTAAGTAATATCAATATTTTTAAATTAATACTATCTAAACCAAATATTATTTTACTATTTTTATATTACTTAGTAATTATTTATATCTTAAAAAATAGAAAAAGATTCTATCTAATCATAATACTTATCTTTATCCATAATTTATTACCATACTTTAATAATAACCTCGAAATAAATATGTTTGATGTTGATGAGGGAGATTCTTTTCTAGTAAGTTTTCCTAATAATAAAGGTAATATCATTATTGATACTGGAAGTGAGAGTGTTTATAGAGTAAAAAACGAAATAATTTCATATTTAAAAAGTAAAGGAATAAAGAAGATAAATTATCTAATAATTACTCACGGTGATGAAGATCATATTGGAAGTTCTATTTCTTTAATAGATAACTTTAAAATAGAAAAAGTAATTCTAAATAAAGATTCATTTACTGACTTAGAAAAAGACTTAATCAAAGAGTTAAAAAATAAAAATATTAATTATTCTAATAAGATAGATAAAATAAATATAAAAGATAATTACCTATATTTTCTAAACAATAAAGAATTTGATAATGAAAATGATAATAGTAATATTATTTATTTTGAATATCTAAAATATAAATTTCTTTTTATGGGAGATGCCTCAAGTGCTACTGAAGAATATCTATTAGATAAATATAATTTAAAAGATATATCTTTTCTAAAAGTAGGACATCATGGTTCTAAGACAAGTAGTTCGGCTAATTTTATAAATACTATTAATCCTAAGATATCTTCTATATCAGTAGGAGAACATAACTATTATGGTCATCCAAATATTGAGGTATTGAATAACTTATCTAAATCAAAAATATATCGTACTGATATCATGGGTAGTGTTAATTTTAAATTTAATAAAAACAAAGTAATAATAAAGAAAAAAATAAAAGGAAAATAAAATGAAAAAAGAAATAATAAATGATAATGAAATTAGTAAATTATATGAAAATATAAGATTACTAGTAGAACAAAGTAGAAATAAAGTTTATAGAGTAGTTAATACCGAAATGATTTATTTATATTGGAATATAGTAAAGGCTATTATTGAAAAGCAAGGAGGGAGTACCCGTGCAAAATATGGAGATTTATTAATCGAAGGGATATCTAAGAAATTAACATACCATTACGGAAAAGGCTTTTCAATTCAAAATTTGAGAAAAATGAGACAGTTTTATATGTATTTTCCAATTCGCTCAACATTGTCGAGCGAATTAAGTATATCACATTATTTTGAATTAATCAGAATAAAAGAAAAGGAAAAAAGAGATTTTTATATGCATGAATGCATTAATTCTAATTGGGATGTAAGAGAATTACAAAGACAAAGAACAACATTACTTTATGAAAGACTTGCAAACACAAAAGATAAAACAGGATTATTAGAATTATCTACTAAAGGACATAGAATTTATGATGGAAAAGACATTATAAAAGATCCATTCGTATTAGAATTTTTAGATATAAAAGAAAATACAAGTTATCTTGAAACAGATTTAGAAAAAAATATTTTAGAGCACTTAAAAGAATTTTTGTTAGAACTAGGTAAGGGTTTTACCTTTGTTGGAAATCAAGTTAAAATTACAATGGGTACTGAGCATTTCTATCCTGATTTAGTCTTTTATAATAGAATATTAAAATGCTTTGTAATAATAGATTTAAAGATAGGCAAAGTTACTCATAAAGATATTGGGCAAATGCAAATGTACGTTAATTATTATGATAGAGAAATAAAAAGTGAAAGTGAAAATAAAACAATAGGAATATTACTTTCCACTGATAAAAATGAAACAGTAGTTAAATACACTTTACCAGAAGATAATACAACAATATTTTCATCTGAGTTTAGATTAACAATTCCAAGTGAAAAAGAATTAATTGATGTAATTGAAAATGAGAAGAAAAATATCAAATTATTATAAAATAATAAAAGGAGAAATAAACAAATGAATTACTATATTGAAATAAAACAAAAATTAATTGATAATGAAATATATGAAAAAGTAAAAGACTATTCAAAAGAAAGAAATAAAGTTAATACATATTATGAAGTAGGTAAACTTTTAAGTAAGGCAGGAAAACAATATGGTGAAGGTATAATAAAAGAATATTCTAAAAAATTAACATCGGAATTAGGAAAAGGCTACAGTACTAAAAGTCTATTTAAATATAGAAAATTTTACTTATTATTTAAAAAAGTCTCGACATTGTCGAGACAAATGACTTGGAGTCATTATGATGAAATATTAAAATTTAGTGATATAAAAGAAATAAATTATTATATTAAATTAACTGAAACACAAAATTTATCAGTGAGAGAATTGCGTTCTAGAATAAAAAATAAAGAATATGAAAGATTACCAGAAGAGACTAAAAATAAAATAATTAAAAATGAAAAACCTAATTTAGTAGACTATGTAAAGGATCCCGTAATTATTCATAATCCTAATAATATTGAAGTAATTAAGGAAAAGACATTGCAAAAATTAATCTTGGAAGATATTCCATCATTCTTAAAAGAATTAGGTACTGGTTTTACATTTATAGATAGTGAATACAAAATAAAAATAGGAGACACCTATAATTATATTGATATATTACTATTTAACTATATTTATAACTGTTTTGTAGTAGTAGAATTAAAAACTACCAAGTTAAAAAAAGAGTATATAGGACAAATTGAGGTATATATGAACTACATTGATAAGAATATGAAGACAATAACTCAAGATAAAACAATAGGTATAATAATTTCTAAGAAAGATAATAAATATTTAATTGAATACTCAAGTGATCCTAGAATTATATCTAAAGAATACGAATTAGTAATTTAGTATAGATTTTTTCTAAAAAAAATAGTACAATATCACTGGAGTTGACCAAAAATGAAAAAAGTTGTTTTAGTAACAGGCTCTTCTTCAGGAATAGGAAGAGAAATAGTAAGAAAATTAGCTAGTGATTACGAAGT
Source organism: Caryophanales bacterium UBA3620 (assembly GCA_002375205.1). GTDB lineage: Bacteria > Bacillota_I > Bacilli_A > RF39 > UBA660 > CAG-302. Next base: position 1,431 of record DFLL01000019.1, on the reverse strand, counting down.
TATAATTCATTACAATAATAGTTATGATAATGCTTTAAAGTTAAAAGAAGAACTAGATAGTATTTATCATAGAGATGTATTAATGGTAAAATGTGATTTATCTAAAGAAGAAGACATAGATAGTATGCTAAGTACTATTTATAATAGGTATAATAGTATTGATATTCTAGTTAATAATGCCGGTATTGCAATTGATACAGTGTTTGAGGATAAGACTAAAGAGAATTTTATAAAGACTTTGGAAGTAAATCTAGTTGCTCCTTTCTTATTAAGTAAGAAAATAGGACTTAAGATGAAAGATAATAAAGAAGGGGTAATTATTAATATTAGTTCTACTAATGGTATTGATACGATGTATCCTGAAGGATTAGACTATGATGCTTCTAAAGCTGGGCTTATTAATCTATCTAGTAATTTAGCTAATTACTTTGCTCCTTATGTTAGAGTAAATACTGTATGTCCAGGATGGACTAATACGGAAATGACTAAAGATTTAGATAAAGAGTTTATAAATAGTGAAAAAGAAAAAATATTACTAGAAAGATTTGCAGATCCTGAAGAAATAGCTAGTTTAGTTAAATTCTTAATTAGTGATGAAGCAAGTTATATAAATAATAGTGTTATAAGAATAGATGGTGGTAAAAGATGTTAGATAGTATTATAAAAAGTTCTAAAGAGGACTTAAAAGAGGTATTTGATGTAGTAGAAGAAATAGAAGAATATAACAGTAGAAAAGTACTTGATGCTTTTACCCACAATAATATTTGTGAAAGTGATTTAAATGGTACTACTGGTTATGGATATAATGATATAGGTAGAGATAAAATCGAAGGAGTATATGCTTCAATATTTAAAGCAGAAGCTTCTCTTGTCCGTAGTCAGTTTATTTCTGGTACTCATGCTATTAGTACATGTTTATTTGCTCTACTAAGACCAGGGGATACTCTTTTATCCATAAGTGGTAAACCATATGATACTTTAGACTCAGTAATTGGTTTTAATGATAATCCATCTTCTTTAAAGAGTTATAATGTTAAATATCAACAAATAGATTTAATTAATAATGACTTTGATTATGAAGAAATAAAAAAAGTACTTAAAGAAGATAAAATAAAGATGATTGCTATTCAAAGAAGTAAAGGATATTCTACGAGAGATAGTATTAGTATTGATAAAATAGAAAGAGTAGTTAAGACTATTAGAGAAGTAGATAAAGAAGTTATAATTATGGTTGATAACTGTTATTGTGAACTTGTAAGTACAAAAGAACCTAATGAAGTAGGAGTAGATATTTCTGTTGGCTCTCTTATCAAGAATTTAGGAGGAGCAGTTGCTTCTAATGGTGGATATATAGTAGGAAAACAAAAACTAATTGATTTATGTGCTGAAAGACTAAATGTTCCTGGACAAGGAGCAGAAGTAGGACCATCT